>JAITSW010000193.1 GCA_031287505.1 Propionibacteriaceae bacterium | reverse complement strand
AAGCCGGCTCGGATTTGCTGGTGCGGGCTTGGGCGCGTTCCTTTGGGGTGCGGGCGACTATTAGCAATTGCTCGAATAACTACGGGCCATATCAGCACATCGAAAAGTTCATCCCGCGGCAGATCACCAACCTGATTGACGGCGTGCGGCCAAAGCTCTATGGGGCTGGGCTCAACGTCCGCGATTGGATTCACGTCGAAGACCACAACCTGGCCGTGCTGCGCATCTTGGAGCGGGGGAAGATCGGCCAGACCTACCTCATCGGCGCCGATGGTGAGCAGAGCAACATCAACGTCATCAAGGCAATTCTCCGTTTGATGGGACGTTCTGAGGACGATTTCGACCACGTGGCGGATCGAGCCGGGCACGATCTGCGTTACGCCATCGACTCCTCCAAGCTGCGCGGCGAGCTGGGGTGGGCTCCGCTTTACCGCGACTTTGAAGAGGGATTGGCGGCCACGATCACCTGGTACCGCGAAAATGAGGCCTGGTGGCGTCCGGCGAAGGTTGCGACCGAGGCAAAGTACAAGGCGAGCGGGCAGGGGTAAATGGATGAGTGAAACGGTAACGCGTACGGCCATTCCAGGGTTATTGGTCATCGATCTTGCTGTGCATGAGGACGCTCGTGGCTGGTTCAAAGAAAATTGGCAACGCGCCAGGATGGTCGCTGACGGGCTACCTGATTTTGGCCCGGTTCAGCAAAATATCGCCTTCAATGTTGACACTGGTGTTACCCGGGGGCTGCATGCTGAGCCTTGGGACAAACTGGTTTCGGTAGCCAAAGGCAAGGTTTTTGGAGTTTGGGTTGATCTGCGGGCCGGAGGCACATTCGGGCAGGTGTACACGCACGAAATCGGGGTTGGGCAAGCATTTTTCATCCCCCGCGGCGTCGCCAACGGCTATCAAACGCTAGAAGATGGGACGGTCTACTCATATCTGGCCAATGAGCATTGGAGTGCCGAGGCGAAGAATTCGTATGCGTTTGTGAATCTCGCCGATAAGGCTCTGGGAGTGAAATGGCCGATTCCGTTGAATTCCGCGATTATCTCCGCTGCCGATGAACAGCATGGTTTACTCTGCGATGTGGTGCCCATCCGCGAGAAACAGGCCGTGGTAATTGGGGCAAAAGGCCAACTCGGCACCGCTCTGACGCGACTGATCCCCGACGCGCTCGGGCTAGATCTACCCGAGTTTGATTTCACCGACCCTAAGGTGGTTGAGAGTTACCCGTGGGCGCAGGTTGGGGCGATTATCAACGCTGCTGCCTACACCGACGTTGACGATGCCGAGAGCTTAGAGGGTCGCAAAGCCGCTTGGGCGGCTAATGTGGCGGCGGTGGCAAATCTGGTGAAAGTCGCGCGCGAGCATCGGATCACGCTGGTGCACATATCCAGCGACTATGTCTTTGACGGCACGCAAAAAGAACACTTAGAAGCAGAAGCCTTTGCGCCCCTGAATGTCTATGGTGAGACAAAAGCTGCTGGCGATACTGTCGTGGGCACTTACGGCAATCACTACCTAGTGCGTACCAGCTGGATGATTGGCGCAGGCAAAAACTTTGTGAAGACCATGGCCGCGTTGGCTCAAAATGGGGTGAAACCCTCAGTAGTGGATGACCAATACGGCAGGCTCACCTTCACGCAAGATCTCGCTGCCGGGATTCTCGCCCTACTGCGAGGCAGGGCACCATTTGGCACCTACAATCTGAGCAATACCGGCCCAGTGCGATCCTGGGCTGAGATCGCCGCCGACGTGTTTGAGCTAGTAGGCCACCGACGCGAAGAAGTCACCAAAGTCTCTACCGAAGAGTATCTCGCCGGACACCTGCAGGCGCTGCGCCCCAGGTACAGTGCCCTCAATCTCGACAAGATCCGAGCCTTTGGTTTTGAACCCGCTTCGCAGCAGGATCGCTTGCGGGAATACGTCGCGTCGCTTGGCTGAAACCCCTTATTCCCGGGTCAAACCGGAACCGTTTCCGTTTTTCTCTATGTAGAAATCTAGGTCGTCTTCTTGCAGCGCGGCGGAAAGCTCTTTGAGCAACGGCTCATTCACTATATCGATGGAGGCTCCGGCTTTGGTGCGTCCGTATCCGGAGACTGGGGCTTGCATCAAGACAATGTCGGCACTGCTGGAAATCTTCAAAGAGGCGCCGATGCCCAGGAGGATGTCGTTCGTCAGGTTTGCGTCTACCGAGATGTAGTCGCCGATGGTGTCTAGGATCTGGATTATCGCCTGCGGGTTGGCCAAGGTTTCTTTCGAGGCAAGTTTCAAGAACAGCGCTTTGAGGACGGTGCGGTGGCGTTCGGTGCGGTCAAGGTCGCCGTTGGGAAGGCCGCGGCGCTGTCGAACGTACGCCAGCAACTCCTCGCCGGCCAAAGAAATCTGTCCCTTTGGGAAGCTATAGCCTCCCGCTTTTGATTCGTGCTTATTATCAAATGTGATAGCCCCCACCAGATTTGTGACCTGTGTGAAATCTTCGAAATTGATCAGCACGGTGTGGTCAATCGGCACATCCGTGAGCTTTTGCAGCGTTTTGGCCGCCAGAGCCGGGCCGCCAAATGCGTAGGCGGCGTTGATCTTGTTTTTCCCATGTCCGGGAATAGACACGTACATATCGCGCGGGAAGGAGATCAGGAACAACTTCTGCCGGTCGGCGGTGAGGTGGGCGATCATCAGCACATCGGAACGGCCTTGGTCTGGACCTCTTGAATCCGAGCCCATCACGGCAAAATTGAGAGCCCTTTCCACCATCGGCACTGTGGGTGTGGGATATTCCGGATCGTTGATCACCAAATCGGTTTCACGGGGGATCTGGGTCACGCTGTTGTAACCGCGGGCAACAATGACGCCGATTGCCACTAGCGCCAAAACCAGCAGGCCGACGAGAATCGAAACCGCTATTACCCAGCGGCGCCTCCTTTTGGGGCTGCCGGCGGCCGCTTCTTCGTCAGCACCTTCAGCGTCTTCGGCGCTCTCGAGGGAGTCGAGTATCAGGCGGGTGCCCTGCGCGCCAGCCGCATCTTCGCCGGGGGCGTAAACGTCAGGCAAAGACCCCGTTTGCCGCCCAGAGGCCTCTTGCGTCTCGTCTTCGGGTGTCGTCATGGAATGCAAGCCTACCGCGCGCCGCGGATTTGACCCGAATTCGAGGCCTAATACCGAAATAGTCGGACTGCATTTGTTGCCTCAATGCCACAGTTGATAATCACTGGCAATAATTATCTGATACTATTCGACAGTTAGCGTTAGATATTCATGAGAGGATCAACGATGAGGAAATCGATACTATCGACTGTCGCTGGAATTGCAATTAGCGGGTTGTTGGTTGCAGCTACGCCCACTGCCTACGGTGTGACCAACCAAGATGTGATAAACAACCTCAATCAGCCTATCGTTTCAAAGACGGGCTCGGCTGTCACCAAGACGATTCCCGCCACCTACGTGAATGCCGCGAAAGCGGAACTGGCTAAGGGCTATTTCACTTCCGCGCAGCTCGGCACCTTGAACAAGGCTATCGATGAGGCGCAGGCAATGTGGGCAGGCTTCGGCGCGCTTGATTTCGACGTTTTGCCGTCTGCTCAGCGAAGCCAGTTGGTTAACAAGGCTCTGGCGACCGCCGCACAGCTAGGGCTCAAGGTGACTTATTCTCGTACGACCAAAGAGATTCAGGTTGTCGATGCCATCACACGTATTCACACCGCCACTCCTAAGACTATTTATCTCCCGATAAAGCAGAACACCACGATTCCGGTATCCGTTTACGAAGGCTATGCGATCTCAAAAGTATTGCCAACTTTTACTTCGTCCAACACAAAAATAGTAAAAGTTGATAAGAATGGGAAAATTACCGCGTTAAAGAAGACCGGCACCGCAAAGGTTACTATAAAGGCCAACAAGAAATCCTTTGTAGTCACGGTAAAAGTCGTAAAGAAGGCCAAGACGGCAAAGTCTATAAAGTGCAGTATCCCCGCCAGCCTCAAAGTCGGCAAGTCGCATTTTGCCACCTACACTTTGAACACCGCAAAGGCAAAGCACACTGGAACCGTAAAGTTCACTTCTAGCAATAAGAAGATCGTCTCCGTGAGCAAGAACGGCCACCTCAAAGCCCTAAAGAAGGGCAAGGTCACGATCACTGTCAAAATCTCGGGGAAGACACACAAAGAGACCGTGAAGGTCAAATAGCCCCAAGCTCACTTCTGAGGCATATGTGAGACGAATTCTCAGCGCGGCCCTTGTCGCGGCAATCGCACCCGTCATTTTGGTGGGTGCGATTGCCATACCTGCATATGCAGCCACCGAGGGTGAGGTGATGGCGAATATCTATCGAGGCGTGACGATCAACGGGCAACACCGAGACATAGCGCCGCAATACATCAAGATGGCCAAAGACTATCTCGCCGAGCATCGCCTCACCCCTGAACAGTTGGACAAGTTAAATGCGCTAATCAACAGCACGCGATCCACCTGGGAGGCGAACGGCACTACCACGTATCTTGATACGCCCTCGAAGGATAAGAAGACGCCTGGCAAGTCACAGCCGGTGATCGCGAATGCCACAGATAATGCCAGTTATCAGGCTCAACCAAGTGGCGAAGGCACAGATTTGCCTCCAGAAACTATCGATTCGACTGGGGCAACTAGCGAGGCGGGCACTCTCATCGACGATTTCTTCAAACGAAATGGCGTCGACGAAGGCGTCAAACAAGTAGACGTTGACTACATGCCAGCGGTCTCGTTGTTATCGACGTCTGCCCTCGCTCTGGCTGGTGCCGCCTTTGTTGTTTTCCGGACGCGCCTGTCTAACCGCCAGTAGTCCTTGGCGGCTTTCCCTCGTCCAACTTCCCGCTCCTTGGCATTTTGCCACGCGGGGTTTTTCGCCTACGGCCGTATCGCTTGTCCAACCTCTCGCTCCCTGGCCGTTTCGCCACGCGGGGTTTTTCGCCTACGGCCGTATCGCTTGTCCAACCTCCCGCTCCCTGGCCGTTTCATCCCTCGGTGAGCGCGCCCTATTCCTCAGGCAATCAGATGGATCTGGCTCACAGGGCGATGGTGTTGTCGCCTAGGGTTGGGGGATCGGAGGGGTCGTTTGTCACCACGACGACCGTCTTGCCGAGCGTCTGCTTTAGCAGGTATTCGACGGTGATGGCTTTGGTGTCTGGATCTAGGCCGGTGAAAGGCTCGTCCAAGAAAAGTATGTCGTAGGGAGCCAGCAGCGCCCTGATGATGGCAACCCGGCGGCGCATCCCGCCGGAAAGCCCGCTGACTGGGCGAAAGGCATGTTCCCCCAACTCCAAGGCGGCAAAGGCGTTCAAGATGGTTGCCCGCTGTGCTTGCCGCGCGGCTGCCCGCTCCGCGCGCGAACCCGCGTCGCGAGGTGCGGCCAATACCATCGCGACATTGAGATAGGCGCTCAGATTCTCGCAAAGCCGGTCTTCTTGGAAGACGCAGCTCTTTCGGAGTTGCCCTGATTTTGGGTGGTGGAGGGTATTGGAGGGTGTTGGCTGGGAATTGGGTGGCGTGGGCTCCGCATGGGGGGTTGTGGGCTCGCCATGGGGGGTTGAGGGCTCCGCATTGGGGGGTGTCGGCAGGGCATTGGGCGGCGATGGCTGGGCACCTGGTATCGCAGCCTCCGCATTGCCTTGGCTCACTGTTGCCGGCCGGGCACTTTCGACGATCTCCCCGGCATCTGGCTGCTCAAGGCCAAGCATCAAGTTGAGCAACGTCGTCTTTCCAGTGCCTGATCTGCCGGTGATGCAGGTGAGTTCTCCGGCATTGAAAGAGCAGCTGAAACCGTTGAATACCGCAAGGCTGCTGCCGTCTTCGGCTAGATAGCCCTTCGAGACGTTGCGCAGCTCGATGGCAGCTTGGACGGCCATCGGCGTTTCACCCCTGAACGATTCGCTCATCGCCGTGTCCCCTCTAAACGCCGCACGGCGATACCCAACAACGCCATAAAAAACCTCTCGAAGGCCAAGCTGAGACCGATAACCACAAACGTCCAGGCGAAAACATCGGGGATATCTAGGTAGAGCTTTGCGGTGTACAGCTGCTCGCCGATGGAGTAATACGGCAACGAGATAATCTCGGCGGCGATCCCGGCCTTCCAACACAGCCCGAGCGCCACCGAGGAGGCGCCGGTAAAGAAGGGAAGCACCTGCGGGACATAAATGTAGCGCAGCACCCGGCTGTGCGAGAGCTGGAAGACTTGCCCCATCTGCAGCAACCGCCGGTCGGTTGAGGAGATACCCTCGGCAACGCCCGCATAGATGATGGGCAGGACGATCAGAAAACCCACAAAAATCGACAGATTCGGCGGGCGGATCCAGATCAGCGCCAAGATGATAAACGAAGCCACCGGAACGCTCTTGACCACCAACATCACCGGCGCAAACAGTTCTCTTATGAGGCGGAAGCGGGCGCCGGCAATCCCCAAGGCCACAGCCGCCACCGTGCCGAGAAGGAATCCCAACACGACTTTGCCCAACGAGTGCAGGACGATCAGGTAGAAACCCGCCTCGGTGAGTTTGGCAAACAACGCCGCCAATACCGCCCAAGGCGTGGCAAGCACAATGTCGTTCGCAACTACGAGGGCCAACACCGCCCACACCGCGATCCACACCGCAACAGACCAAAGCCTTATGCCTTCCCTAGCTGGCGTCGCAGAGCGCCTGATCGTGGCCATGTTTCTAACGTACATCCCCAACGGGCGTTATGGCTCAAGGGCCAAAATGCCTGATCTGCTTAGGCGCCGAAATAAAAGTCGTCTCCAGGCAAAGCGCCACCTACGGCTGCTGGGTTGACGCCGTGCAGCACTGTCAGGAAACCGGAGAGGTCCTTCTTCATGTCGGTGCCGGTAATGAAGACGATGTTGCATTCTGGAATGGCTTCTTCGGCAACCTCGGCGTCGACAATCTTCAGCCCGCCGATGAGCGCGGCGGCAGCCGCAACATCGTTGTTGGTGAAATTCACCGACGCCAGGTAGGTGCTCAGAAACGACGAAACCGCCTCCGGGTGTTCTTGGGCAAATGCCTTGCGGACAACCGTCACCCCCGTCAGCATTTGAGAATCGGGATTGACTTCGTTCCAGGCCTTGGTGAGGTCGATCTGGACGGCCAAGTCCGGAATCTTCGCCGAGGCGGCCGTCGCGAAAGGCTGGGGGAGCATCGCCAGCGTTTCGACATTCTCAGTGAGCAGCGCCAAGCAGGCGGCGTGCTCTGGAACCCACTGGATGTCCACGTCTTTGGCGATGTCGAGCCCGTTCTTTTCAAGCAGGTATGCCAACGCGTATTCCGGTACGGCGCCTTTGCCGGCGGCGCATAAGGTTTTGCCGCGCAGCTCTTTGACAGTCATGCTTGGGAAGTCTCCGGCCTCCGCCGGGTTTTCGGTGATCTCCGAATTCCCGGTGCCGACGATGGAGAGCACCCCGAGCGTGTTGACATTGAGCACCTGCAAATCGCCTTTGAGCTTGGCGTAGAGCACCGATGCGAGGTTGGCCGGGATGGCGGCGATATCGACTTCGCCGCCGACGATCTTGGCCACCACTTCGTCGGGAGCCGCGATCAACGCGAAGTCGTACCTGTTGGCGTCGGCGGCCGCGGTGGTGCCGGCGCGGGCGTCGGTGATCATTTTGGCCATGCCCATTGCGGTGGGGCCGTTGAGGGCGGCAACCCGCACGTCGGCGGCAGCAGCCGGCGGGGGAGGCGGAGAGTCGCTCGGGCTTGGCGCCGGTGGCGGCGCGGTGGCGGCGCATCCGGTAGCCAGTGCGAGCGTGGCGCACAGCGCCGCCGTGATCGACGCAAAGCGTCTTATACCAGTCATGGGCAATTCTTCCTTTCCACATTCTTGCCTACCCAAATGCGGCGGAAAGCACGCAAGCTGGCAATCGTGTGCGCAATTCTTCCTTTTCCGCACTCTCGCCAACTCGAAAAAAGTGCTGAGGGTGAGGTTGTGGCCAGGCAATTCTTCTTTTTCAGTACTCTTGCCAACCCTCCAGCGTCATTTACCGGTCTCATTCCCAGAGATTCCGAGCCGGAATGGCGTGGGGGAAGGTGGCGTGGGCTGAGCCGCATGGCTCGTCTAGACCTCCACCGTCACCGGGCGTTGGCTGCTGGGCATCTCCCACGCGTGGTGGTCGGTGTGCAGCAATTCGTGTGCGCGATGCGAAAGCGGCTTCCCCAAAAACTCACTGTACAACTCCAACACAGCCGGGTTCTCGTGTGAGAAGCGCAACGCCATGCTCTTGTCGATCGAGTACAGGATCGGAGCCCGGTCTCCAGCATGCTCGTAGCCGTCTTCAATGGGTTGGCCGCCACCGCCGACGCAACCGCCGGGACAGGCCATGATCTCCACGAAGTCATAGGCGGCGTCTCCGCGCAGCACCGCCTCGATTAGCTTGCGGGTGTTGCCCAGACCGTTGGCAATCGCGATCCGCACCGGGGTATTGGCGATCGTGTAAGTAGCCTCGCGCCAGCCTTCCATGCTCCGAACCCCGCTAAAGGCGTCCGGATCGGGATTAGTGCCCGTGACGAGGAAATATGCCGAGCGCAGGGCTGCCTCCATGACGCCGCCCGTCGCACCGAAAATCACGCCGGCGCCGGTGCTGATGCCCAGCGGTTTGTCGAACTCTTCCTCGTCAAGACTCGCCACGTCCACATGGCACAGGCGCAGTAGCCTGTCCAACTCGCGGGTGGTGATCACCACGTCCACATCTTGCCCGGCTCCCGCGTCATTCATCTGGGGCAACGCGCATTCATGCTTTTTGGCCAAGCAGGGCATGATCGACAGGCAGAAGATCTTTTTGGGATCAATACCGGCCTTGCCCGCAAAATACGTCTTTGCCACCGCGCCAAACATCTGCTGCGGCGACTTCGCCGTCGAGAGATTGTCGGTGAGTTGCGGATATTCCGACTTCAAGAAGCGCACCCAGCCGGGGCAGCACGACGTAAACATCGGGTATTTCTCGCCCTTTTGCAGGTATTCGAGCAGTTCGCTGCCTTCCTCCATGATGGTCAGATCGGCCGAGAAATCGGTGTCAAAGACGTAGTCAACGCCTAATCTCCTCACGGCTGCCACCAGCCGCCCAACCGTCGCCTTCTCTTTTTTGAGGCCGACGCCTTCGCTCCAAGCAGCGCGCACCGCCGGCGCAATCTGCACCAGGACTACGGTGTCGGGGTCGGCGATGGCGTCCATGACCTTTTCGGTGTCGTCGCGTTCTTTCAGCGCACCCGTCGGGCAGTGGGTGATGCATTGGCCGCACAGCGAGCAGTTGCTTTGGGCAATTGTGGCTCCGGCAGCCACCCCAACGGTGGCCCGGTTGCCCAACCGTTTGATATCCCAAACCCCCAGGGACTGCACTTTGTCGCACACCGAAACACAGCGCCAACACTTGACACAGCGCGACGAATCTCTTATCAGCGGGAAGGCCTTGTCCCAGCGGGGGGCGCGGATGTGCCTCTCATAGGGCTGCTCAACAATACTGAGATCGGAGGCCAGCGTCTGCAGCGAGCAGTTGCCGTTGCGCACGCAGACCGGGCACGAGTAGTCATGCTCGGCCAGGGTGAGCTCAATGTTCACCTTGCGGGCCTCGATAACGCGGGTGCTGTTGGTGTGGATCACCAAGCCTTCGGCCACCGGGGTGTTGCAGGCCGCAGAGAGGCGGTCGTCACCTTCAATTTCCACCATGCAAATTCGGCAAGCCCCAACTTCGTTGAGGTCCTTGAGGTAACACAGGGTCGGAATGTCGATATTGACGGATTTTGCCGCTTCAAGAATCGACGTGTTTTGCGCGGCCGAGATCTCGACGCCATCGATTGTGAGATTCACCATTGTGTGATCCTCCCGCCCTTTAAGGCTCCCAGGCCATTGTGGTCACAGCGTAGACACCGGGCGCTTTCACTTTGTATTTCTTGTTGCGTCAACGAGATTTCCATTAGGTCAAAATCGTTTCTGCGCTCCACCGCGTCCCGCTCAAGCAGATTAATGCGACCCGATGCGCCCTTATAGCTGTGCGTGGCTTTGGGGATTTCGACGTCCACCTTGACAAAATGGCGAAATCCCAGGTACTCGTCGATATTGGCGGCCGCAACCTTGCCAGCTCCGATGGAGCGAATCGCGGTGGCCGGGCCGGTGACGCAATCGCCGCCGGCGAAGATCCCGTCAAAGCCCTCGACTTCTCCAGAGCCCCCCGCCACGAGATTGCCCCATTTAGCGGGGATGCCAAACTCCTCGAAATGCGAGGTGTTGACCGCCTGGCCGATTGCCACAACTACGACGTCTGCCTTGACGCGCACTTCGGGTTTGTCCGCGTTGACTGGCCGCGGCCGGTTGTTGGCATCATAGGCACCCACGATTTGGGGCTGGACGATGAGTGCCGACACCTTGCCGTCGGCATGCGTGTCTATGCGGACGGGAGCCAGCAGCGGCAGCACGTCGGCACCCTCTGCGATTGCCCCTTCGATCTCGTCTGCGGCAGCCGTCATATCTTCAATGCGGCGTCGGTATACGCACTTGACTGTCTTCGCCCCCAGACGCACACAGGTGCGGGTGGCGTCCATCGCGACATTTCCACCGCCGACGATAACGACGTCCTTGCCTTTGACATCTGGCGGAATCCAGCTGTTGCCGCCGTCGTAATCGTTGGTATTGACCCTGTCGCCCAGCAGTTTGACCGCCGATATGACGCCTTGGGCGTCTTCTCCGTCGATATTGAGTTTTTTGTCGTGGTGCGCGCCGATGGAGATATAGGTGGCGTCGTAGTCGGCTGCGATCTGCGCGATGCCGACGTCATGCCCGATCTCAACTCCCAGCTTGACCTCCACGCCGGCGGCCAAGATGACGTTGATGTCTGCGTCTAAATACCCGTTGGGCAGCCGGTACCGCGGGATACCGTAGCGAAGCATGCCACCCAGCAACGGCCGCCGTTCGAAAACAGTGACTTTATGGCCCATCAGGGATAGGTAATAAGCGGCGCTCAATCCAGAGGGCCCGCCGCCGATTACGGCGACAGACTTCCCCGTGGGCTCAGCCTTGGCCTGTGGATCGGCAGGTGCGAGGGGGTTTTGCGCCAACTCGATGGCCGCATTGTCTACCGCAGCGCGTTTTAGCCCGCGAATATTTACCGCAGAATCAACCAATTGCCGACGGCAATGGAACTCGCACGGGTGCTCGCAGATCAACGCGCAGGCGCTTGGGAACGGATTGTCTTTGCGGATGACGCGCAAGGCGTCGTTGTAACGCCCGTCGCCAATCAGCGCAATGTACCCGGGGATGTCCACATTGGCGGGACATTCGGCCACGCATGGCACCGAAAGGAATTTAGCGGTGCAGGTGAAATCGCTTAGGTGTCGTTTGAAATCTTCTTTGAACGCGTCAACGTCTTTGAGCACCATATTGGCCGCCTCAAAGCCAATTGCGCAGTCAGCGGTGTCAGCCACAACCCGAGCCGTCCTTTTGATTAGCTGCAGGTCTTGCAAGGTGCCCGAGTTGGTGAGCACTTTCTCAAAAAGCTCGATCATCTTGGTGACGCCGACGCGGCATGGGGTGCACTTCCCACAACTCTCGATCTGGCACAAGCGCAAATAGGCGGGAGCCAAGTCAACCGGGCAAACATTGTGATTGGCCGCGATCGCGTGCTCTAAGCCCTCGTAAAGCTGGTCGATCTTCTTCTGCGTCTGGGTGACTGTCTTGATTTGTAGCCGAGTCAAGGCGAGCTCTCCTATGGGTTATGGATTGAGGCGTCGGTGCCTTGCACCACAGTACCGGTCAGAATCAAAGGACAAGGATAATGGGGAAGAATTCTTGCGCGGAGTGTCCGAGTCCCGGTTAGGGGACAGTCAGGTTTGGCAGATTCATAATGCGCTGGAT
>JAITSW010000141.1 GCA_031287505.1 Propionibacteriaceae bacterium | reverse complement strand
CAAGTTAATGGCTTGGGTGAAGTCGCACGATGACGATTACACCGAGGGCACAGCTGCTCGCTAAGCCCGTTTTGAAAGGGCTGCGAGGCAGCCGATGGCAGTCTGGCAACCCGTAGTAGACCCTGAGAGCCCCCGCTTGTAAGTCGAGTGGGGGCTCTTCTTATGCGAAGATTGACGTCGTGAGTGTTACGAGTGTCGAGCGTGGGTTGAGCGCAGCAGAGGTTAGAGGGCGAATAGCGGCAGGGCAAATTAACACCCTGCCACCCAGGTCTGGACGTTCCACCTGGGATATCGTCCGCGCAAATGTTTTCACCCGCATCAACTTCCTGTTGATGATTCTGTTCATCATGGTGATTGTCACCGTGGATTTTTCCAACATCCTCAATATCCGCGATGCGATGTTTGGGTTCTTGATCGTCTTCAACTCGGTCATCGGCATGTTGCAGGAGTTCAAGGCCAAGAAGACCCTGGATTCGTTGGCGGTTATCTCTGAAGGCAAGCCGCGGGTACGCCGAGACGGCGAGAGTGTTGAGATTCTTCGCGACGAGATTGTGTTGGACGACATCATCGAAGTCGGTCCCGGCGATCAAGTCGTGGTGGACGGCGAGGTGGTGGAAGCCTCCTATTTGGAGCTTGACGAGTCTTTGCTCACCGGCGAATCCGATCCTGTAGACAAAGCGGTGGGCGCCACTTTGATGTCTGGCTCGCACGTGGTGGCGGGTGTTGGGGCCTTTAGGGCGACGAAGGTGGGCTCTGATTCGTACGCCGCCAAGATCACTGCGGAGGCGAACAAGTTTTCGCTGACGAAATCTGAGCTGCAAAGTGGGATCAACGTCGTTTTGAGGTTGATCACTTGGTTGCTTATTCCAGTGGGAGCTGCCACTGTTTGGGTGCAGTTGCATCAAGGGGCGGAAACTTGGCAAGAGGCCTTCAGGCGGATGACCGGCGCGCTCGTGCCGATGGTACCCGAGGGTTTGGTGCTTCTCACCTCGCTGGCTTTCGCCGCCGGCGTGGTGCGGCTTTCGCAAAAGAATGTCCTGGTGCAGGAGCTACCCGCTATCGAGGGCCTGGCCCGGGTGGACGTCGTCTGCGCGGATAAGACCGGCACCCTCACCGAGAACGGCATGAAGTTCTCCGAGTTGATTACTTTCGCCGACCTCTCGGATGGGCAATGCGGCGAGGTGCTGGCCCAATTGGCTAGTTCTGATCCGCGTCCAAATGCTTCTATGCAGGCGATCGCGGCCGCATATTCTGTGACGACTCCTTGGCAGGTTAGCGCTCTGGCTCCCTTTACGTCTGCCAAGAAGTGGTCTGGCGCCAGCTTTGCCGAACATGGTGATTGGGTGCTTGGCGCCCCCGACGTTTTGGCAACTGGCACGCCGGCTGGGTCTAAAGCGGAGGAGATCGGAGCGTTGGGCAAGCGCGTGCTGTTGCTGGCCAGCTCCAGTTTGCCGGTGGACGATGACCAGGCGCCAGGCGATGTGACGCCGGTGGCCCTGGTCGTTTTAGATCAACGCGTGCGCCCGGAAGCCAAAGACACGCTGGCGTATTTCGATAGCCAAGACGTAGCGGTAAAGGTCATTTCTGGAGATAACGCGAAATCTGTGGGAGCGGTTATCGGCAAACTGGGTATTGAAGATCGGGAAGTCCTCGACGCCCGCACCTTGCCCGGCGATGGGGAAGAATTCGCGCAAGCCGTCGAAACCCACAACGTCTTCGGCAGGGTCACCCCACAGCAGAAACGGCAGATGGTTGCCGCTCTGCAAGCCAAGGGCCATTCGGTCGCGATGACCGGCGATGGCGTCAATGATGTGTTGGCCATCAAAGATTCGGATTTGGGTGTCGCCATGGGGTCTGGGGCTGCCGCTACCCGGGCTGTGGCCCAGGTGGTGCTCATGGATGACGATTTCAGCACGCTGCCGTCGGTGGTGGCAGAAGGCCGGCGGGTAATCGGCAATATCGAGCGGGTCGCAAACTTCTTCTTGACCAAGACGCTGTACTCCATCATGTTGGCGCTCTTTGTGGCGTTGTGGAACATGCCTTTCCCGTTTCAGACGATTCACATCACTTTGGTCGGCTGGTTTACCATCGGCATCCCGGCTTGCATCTTGGCTATGGCTCCCAACAAGGAACGCGCGCGTCCGGGCTTCTTGGGACGGGTGATGCGCTTTGGCATACCGTCGGGCCTTTTAATCGCCGGTTGCGTCTTCGCCACCTACAAATTGCTTTTGCCCGCCGGGGCGGGCGAGTTGGTGCTGAACCAGGCTGCCACCGCTGCGCTGGCCACCTTGTTGATGGGCGGGAGCTGGGTGATGGTTACCACGAGCCGTCCGTATCAATGGTGGAAGATTGGACTTATCGCCTTCTGCATTGGGGCGCAAATAGTGATTTACCTGATTCCACTTGGGCAATGGTTCTTCCGGATCGACCCGTCAAATGCGGCTTTCATGAGCACCGGGATCATTCTCGGCCTGATCAGCATGGTTCTGGTCGAGATCGTCTGGTGGGTTGACGGTTTTGTTTCCGGTAAACGCCGCCGGGTCTTCGCGCTTCATGGTGAGCAGTAGTCCCAGAGCCCCATTTCGGCGCTGGATCGTGGTCGTGAGAGAATGAGCCTGTGGACGGACTGAATTCAAATCTCAACCTGAACGAGGGTTTGGTGCCCAGGCTGATGCCCCGCATCGGCGATTGGGGTCCGGATAATGTCCAGCCCACCCGCAAGAAGAAGCGTATGCGCTGGTTTGCCGTAGGCGGTTTTATCTTGGTGGCTGCCTTGGTAGTCGGCTACGGGTATTGGATGTACACCCTGTTTATCGGTTAGGGGTCAAACTCAAAGCGGCTGACGCGCCAGCGCAGCGAGATGGCGTAACCGGGCCAACTCAGAGGCGATAAACTCCGGACCGCCGCGGCGTGCCACAATAATCGCATTCTTGGGCTTCTTCATTGGCGCTTTGGCTATCAATGTGGCACCCCAGCCAGGCAGCCAGCCGTCTGGCAATTCTAAGATTCCCGGCTCATTGAGTGAGCCGAACGCCAAAGCCGCCTCGGCACCGAGGTCGGGAGCCAACTCCGTTTGGATTTGGACTTCGCCGCTCTCGCGGTCAAGTAGTAGCGCCCAATCCGCCCGCAGCACGCTTGGAGCCCCTTCGGTAAGGATTTGCTGTGCTTGCGAAGAGTCGGCAGACATTCGGTTTAGGAGTTCAACGTCGCCTTGGAGGCCGTAGGCTTCAGGGTAATAGCCCAGCCACAGGACTTCGACGTCTGGTAAAGATGTGCAGATCGTAACCAGTGAATCAGGCTGTGCGCCGGCGGGAAGATCGACCATAAAATCGTCGACGACAAACCCTTCGTACTTCTCTACAATTTCGATGGCGTTGATGTCGGCGTTCACCTTGCCCATAGCCGTTGCGACGGCTCCCAAAGAACCGGGTCGATCGGGTAATACCAAGCGCACTAAGAACACGGTGGAACAGTCTACCCTCTGAATGTAACAGACCTGTCACTTGGCGAGCGCGCCCTTGCCAGCCCAGGCACTAGACTTACTCTTCGGCAGGTTTGTGGAAGCCGGGCAATACGCGACGAAAACAATAGGAGTGGTCAATGGCCTTGAGTCCTGACGACGTGGCCAGATTGGCGCGTCTGGCACGTATTGATTTGAGCCAAGCGGAACTAGAGCATCTTGCTCCCCAATTGGATGTGATCTTGGAATCAGTGGCAGAAGTGTCAAAGGTAGCCGCAGATGATGTGAAACCCACCTCGCATGCCATTGAGATCGCCAATGTCTTTCGCGAGGACGAGGTTCGTCCGTCTTTCACCGCGCAGCAGGCTCTTTCCGGCGCACCGGTGAAAGAGTCTGGCCGTTTCCGGGTGCCGCAGATTTTGCAGGAGGATGAATGAGCGGGCTAGTGCTGCAAACTGCCGCAGATTTGGCCGGGTTGATCGCTGCCGGCGAAGTGAGCGCCCATGAGGTGGTTGCCGCTCATTTTGAGCGCATTGCACAGGTAGAACCTCAAGTGCAGGCGTTCTTGGCACTAGATGAAGAACGCGCATTGGCCGCCGCTGACCGAGTGGACGCAAAGCTGGCGGCGGGCGAGAAGCTTGGCCCGCTAGCTGGCGTCCCGTTGGGGCTCAAAGACATTTTTACCTACCAGGGGTTGCCGTGCACGGTCGGTTCGCGCATCTTGGAGGGCTGGCATCCGCCTTATGACGCCACGGTCGTCAAACGGCTTCTAGATGCCGATTTGATCATCGTGGGCAAGGTGAACATGGACGAGTTTGCGATGGGCTCATCCACCGAGTCTTCGGCCTATAAAGTGACTCATAATCCATGGAATCTGGACTACATTCCAGGTGGCTCTTCTGGTGGCTCGGCTGCTGCCTTGGCCGCTTTCGAGGTGGCTCTGAGCGTGGGTACTGACACGGGCGGCTCGATTCGCCAGCCTGCGGCTGTGAACTCTTTGGTGGGTGTCAAGCCCACCTATGGTTCCAATTCGCGCTTTGGCGTGGTGGCGATGGCTTCTTCACTCGACGTCCCAGGCCCATTTGGCCGAACGGTGTTAGACGCGGCTCTGCTACATGAGGCTATTTCAGGCTATGACCCGATGGATTCCACATCTTTGAATCTTCCGATTCCACCGGTTGCGCAGGCGGCCCGCAGCGGTGAGATCAAGGGTTATCGCATCGGAGTGGTGAAAGAGCTTGGCGGCGAGGGCTACGCGCCCGGTGTTTTGCAGCGGTTCAACGAGTCATTGGCGCTGCTAGAGTCGGCCGGTGCTGAAATCGCGGAGATTTCCTGTCCGCACTTTACCTATGCGCTGGGTGCCTACTACTTGATCATGCCGTCCGAGGTGTCCTCCAATCTGGCGCGTTTTGATGCCATGCGTTATGGCATTCGGGTGGGAGACGATGGCAAGCGCAGCGCCGAAGAGGTGATGAATCTGACTCGCGGAGCTGGCTTTGGAGCTGAGGTGAAGCGTCGGGTGATTATTGGGACGTACGCTCTGAGCGCTGGTTATTATGACGCCTATTACGGCTCGGCGCTAAAGGTCCGCACGCTTATTCAGCAAGACTTCGACGCCGCTTTTGCGAAGGTGGATGTGCTGGTTTCTCCCACATCTCCCACTACCGCTTGGAAGATTGGCGAGCGTTTGGACGACCCGTTGGCTATGTACAAAGCTGATCTGTGCACCATCCCGGCGAATTTGGCCGGCATCTGCGCGGCATCCATTCCCGTCGGCTTGAGCTCCGAAAATGGTTTGCCGGTCGGCTTTCAGATTATGGCTCCCGCGATGGCTGACGATCGGCTGTATCGGGTGGGTGCCGCCCTGGAACGCGGTGTGGCGGACGCTTTCGGCGGCCCGGTGCTCAACCAGTTGATCGGCAGTCCCGCCTGGGATGCCTTAAGCGCCCAGGCGGTGGCAGCAAGATTCCCCAACATCATTCTCGGCTTGGCCGAGAATCTGTCTTAACCGCTAGGGAGGCGTGAGAATGACAATCGCCTTAGTCGACTATGACCAAGCCTTGGCCACCTATGAACCTGTTCTGGGGCTAGAGGTTCACGTCGAGCTAAACACAAAATCCAAGATGTTCTGTGGCTGCTCCACCGATTTCGGAGCTGAGCCAAACACCCACACCTGCCCTGTGTGCCTTGGCCTTCCCGGCTCGCTGCCGGTGATCAATCGGCGCGCTGTCGAGGCTGCCATCCGCATTGGTTTGGCTTTAAACTGCTCCATCGCTCCTTGGTGCCGTATGGCTCGGAAGAACTATTTCTACCCAGACATGACCAAGGACTATCAAATCTCGCAATACGACGAGCCCATCGCTTTCGACGGCTATTTGGATGTAGAGGTTGACGGCGAGGCTTTCCGCATCGAGATCGAGCGTGCTCACATGGAGGAGGATGCCGGCAAGCTTATGCATATGGGCGGTGCTGGCCGTATCCAAGGCGCTGACTATTCGCTGCTCGATTACAACCGCGCTGGGACGCCGCTGATCGAAATTGTCACTAAGGTCGTCCCCGGCACCGGCGCCAAAGCGCCGCAGGTAGCCAAGGCCTATGTCGCCGCCTTGCGGGATATTGTGCGCGCCCTTGGCGTTTCCGACGGACGTATGGAGCAAGGGTCGCTGCGTTGTGACGCCAATATTTCTTTGCGCCCAATCGGCTCCCAGGTGCTTGGGATTCGCTCGGAGACGAAAAACATCAACTCGCTGCGTTCCATCGAAGGGGCGCTTCACTACGAGATTCGCCGCCAAGCGGCCATCCTCGACGACGGTGGCCGGGTAAAGCAAGAGACTCGGCACTGGAACGAAGCTGGGTACACTTCTGATGGCCGCTCGAAAGAAACCGCCGAGGATTACCGCTATTTCCCCGAGCCAGACTTGGCGCCGATCGCTGCCAGCCCTATGTGGGTCGAGGAATTGCGCGCGACGCTTCCAGAGATGCCCGCGGCGCGTCGCAAGCGCCTGGTCGCGCAGTGGGGTTTCACAGAATTGGAGCTCCGCGACGTTCTGGGCGCTGATGCCTTGGATCTAATAGACGAGACGGTGGCCGCCGGGGCATCCCCCCAGAGCGCCCGCAAATGGTGGGTGGGGGAGTTGTCCCGAAGGGCTAAAGAGGCAAATGTTGATCTTGACCGGGTGGGTGTGACTCCGCAGCAGGTGGCACAAGTGCAAGCGCTAGTCGATGCCGGGACGGTGAATGACAAACTTGCCCGCCAGATCTTCGATTTTGTCATTGCCGGAGAAGGCACCCCAGCCCAGATAGCCCAAAAGCACGGTTTGGCAGTCGTCTCCGACGATGGCGCGCTCTCAGCGGCAATTGACCGGGCAATGGCGGCCAATCCAGACGTCGTCGAAAAGATTCGCGATGGCAAATTGCAGGCAGCCGGAGCGTTGATTGGCGCAGTCATGAGGGAAATGCGCGGCCAGGCCGACGCTGCCAGAGTGCGCGAGCTGATCTTGGAAAAGCTCAGCTAGAGGTCGCGTTCGATTGGCTGGCGTGGCTCGTGACAGGGGGACGTATAGTTCTCGTAACCTGTCACACTCGTCCTGGAAAACGTGACAAGTTA
>JAITSW010000118.1 GCA_031287505.1 Propionibacteriaceae bacterium | reverse complement strand
AGCTACCGGCAAGCTCGTGGTGTTGGCCTCGCTGATGCTGCAACTCGTGACCTGCGGCGGTACCTACCCGATTCAAACCGAGCCGCAATTGCTCCAAAGCCTCAGCCCCTACCTGCCGATGACTTGGTCGGTGAACGCGCTTCGGATGCTCTTCACCGGCGGCGCAGACGAAAGGGTGCTATACGCCGTGATCGTCCTTGTGGCATTCCTCGCCGGATCGCTGCTGATTTCTTCTCTGCGGGCCACCCAGATGCGAACGTGGAACCTCACCCGCCTCCATCCAGTGCTCACCGTCGGCTAAAGAATTGCTGGGAAAACCGTAACCAAATGCGCAAAGAAACTCAGACGCTAATCTTTCACGCCGCCGCCAATCTCTTTGCCGAGCGCGGCTACGACGGTGTCACAGTGGATGAAATCGCCGCAAAAGCCGGTGTCTCCAAAGGCTCTATCTTCTACAACTTCGGCTCAAAAGAAGGTATGTACGAGTCGCTCCTGCGGGAAGGCGTGACGACCTTGGGCGAACACACCCGGCAAGCCGCGGCGAATTTAACCGGTGAAGAAGCTCTGCGGGCGCTGACTCAAACACTGCTTGAACACATCCGCGATTACCCAACCATCGCCAAGGTGATTGCCACCGAGATGTTTCATCTCGGCCGGGACTGGCGCGAGGTGATGAGCCCGGTGCGCAGCGAAAGCCTAGCCGTCTTCGAAGGAGTCATTTCAGACGCCACCGGAAATCCCAACTGTCAGATTCAGGCCATGTCGACTTTCGGAGCCACCCTCCTAGCCGGCTTGGAGTGGGTAGTCTTCGAACCAGATAAGTCTTTGGCGGAAGTGCACGAAGGTGTCTGGTCTACCATCAGGGCGGTGCTGCAGCCCTAAGGGATATCGCCGGCTAAGTTTCCCTCTCGATAGCGCGGAGCACAGTCTGGCGATATGGCGCTATTGCATATTGATGGGATCATCCCCGCAGCGCGCGGAGCAGTTCTGTCGTGACAAGTTATACGCCCCCCGTCACGACGCGCCCCACTGTCACGATCATCCCCGAAGCGCGCGGAGCAGTTCGGCGGCGGCAACAGCTAGACGCCCAGGAATTCGAGCCACTTGGGGTAGTCGCGTTGGGCTTGAGCCCAGCCGGCGTCGAAGCTTTCCTGGAGTTCGGCCACTTTGGAAGTGCTGTTGGAGACTTTCATATCGTCAGGATAAAAGACGAAAGCTTGCCCAGAACTCTCCAGATCTGAGAGCTCTTCGCGGGTGGTGTTGTAATGCGAGTGCCGGGTAGCCAGAGCCTGGGCCACTGCCGGATACCTGCGGAAATGCCAACGGAAAAACCGCTCGGCCTTGTTGGGCTCTTTCACATACGAACGCGGACGGGTGAGCACCACAAAAAACTTCTCATAGCCGGCGGATTGCGCAAAATCTAGAGCGATCCCGCCGTTTGGCCCAAGAGCCCCGTCAACGTATTTGCGACCGTCCAGATCGACCATCGGCATCAAAAAGGGCATGGTGGACGAGGCTCGCACCCTTGGCATCAAGTCGCTCAAAGTTGCCATGTCGCCAGCCTTTTTACTCCAGACCATTTCCCCGCCAGACTCGGCATCGAAAGCGCCGATGCGCAATTCGGCTGGGTTGGCGCTAAAAGCCTCGAAGTTGAACGGGAGTATCTGATCGGGGGCAGCCGTCTCCTCATAGATGTGCTTGGAGTTGAAATACCCTTTGCCCTGCAAGAAGGTGAGCCAGTTGCCAAATTCCGGGTCTTCGGCAAAATCAACAAACGAGCGCTTCGCCCGTTCCCCGTCTTTGGAAACATAATTGACCGAATTGCTTGCCCCCGCCGAAACGCCGGCCACCAAAGGGAAGTCAATCCCCAGTTCCACCAGCTTCTTTACCACCGCCGAGGTGTAGCTGGCCCGCATCCCGCCTCCCTCGAAGATCAGCGCGACGTCGGTGATGGGTTTTGGGGTTTCGTCCACCCAAGAGATTGTACGACTTGCGCTCTAGGTGGGGATTAGCTGTCCGCTGCTGCCAGGTGGCTGAGTTGGGGCATCCTAAGAGATAATTGCCCATGCGCCATCTGGATCATCTGGTATATGCCGTTCCACACTTGGAGGAGTACGTCGAGTTTTTCGAACAGCACACCGGCGTGCGGGCTGTTTATGGCGGACAGCATCCGCGCGCAGGCACCGAAAACTATCTCGTTAGGTTGGAGGATGGCACAGATAACCCCTGCTATTTGGAATTGATCGGCCTCGACCCGAAGCAACCAGACGTAGCCGGGGAAGACACGATGTTCCGCATTGGCGCCTTGGGTGACGATTTTCCCCCCCGGTTGGTGACGTGGGCAATCCATCTGCCTGAAATTGACCTTCTGCCTGAGGAAGTGTCGGTGGGTGAATACAAGTTCAATTTTCCCAGGCCGACAGCCGCGTCTAGAACGACTCCGGACGGCCGCCTGCTGCGTTGGCGCTTTGCAGTTGGGAATCCACTTCCGCTAGCGGGCCTGCAGCCGTTCCTCATCGATTGGGGCGAGACTGCCCATCCGTGCGAAAATTTGCTTGGCCAACCTGCGTTGGCGCTAAAAAGCATCAAGGCCGAATACGAGCACCCCGAAGTCTTGGCAGCCCTCTATGGATTTCTGGGTTTGGACGTGCCAATCACGGCTTCCCCCTCGCCAGCCCTTTGCGTCGAATTGACGACCCCCAAAGGGAGTTTCCAGCTGCGTTGACCTTTCAAAACAATGGAGACCCGCCGATTTTCACCTTGTCTTATCCGCTGCGCAGCGCCGACCTGATATCGATCTTCTTGGAGTATTCGACCGAGCCATAGCGGAACAACCGGATAGCCAAGCGGAACATAAAGTAGGAAACGGCCAACATTAGGGCGAGCGAGATACCCGCTTGCCACAACGGAAGGTTGCCCATCGCATTGCGCAACATACCCGTCATCGGTGCGAAGTAGGGGAAGTAGGTTAATGCCTGCACAACAATCGAATCCGGCGAGGCCATGATCTGGGTGATCACAAACATCGGCACCATTACCGCAAGAATCAGCGCGGTAAAGACACCTTGGGCGTCTTTGACAGTCGGCATAGCAGCGCCAACCGCGACCAATGAGACGGTAAAGAGCACGAATCCGCAAACCAACATCAGCGTTCCAACAATGATGATCTGCGGGTCAAACTCCAGCTGTTCTAGCGATAAACCCTCAGGCAACACATTCGGGAACAATCGGGCCAAAACAAAAATCGGCACCATGATCACAGCCATTTGAATAATGCCGATTATGGTCAAGCTGACAATCTTTCCGATAAGGAGATTTGACGCGTCAATCGTTGTCAAGATCATTTCCGTGACGCGATTTTCCTTCTCCTCTAACGTCGATGACAGCATCCGATTGCTCAACGTCACGATCAATAGGTAAAAAACCAGCAAAAACATTATGCCAAGCATCATGGCGCCGCTCCCGCCGCCCTTTTTGCCGTCTTGACCGTCTTGATATGTAGTCACATCGAAGGTTGGCCCTTTGAGCAGCAGCTCGGCAACTTCCGGATTGTCGACTTGCGCCACCAGGGAGGACTGAATAAGGGTTGCGGCCAGTGATTCATAGCCGCTGTTGCCAAAAAGGCCGATATCCACCCCGTGGATCTGAACCGGTTCGTTCAGTAAATCGGCTCCGAAAGCGAAGTATGCGTCAACAGTTCCAGCCTTGACATCGGCTAAGCCCTGCTGCGAATCGGCTATCTTCGTGCCGTTCATAGAAGTCGCGACTTCCGGGCTGACTAGACCGGATTCGTCTGTGAAAACAAAGGCGATGTCTTGGAGTTCCGGATTTCCCGCCCCCTCGCGGGCCGATTCTTGCGACAACGTCGACAAAACCATCGCCGCCACCGCTAACACCGGAACAACTAACGCGGCAACCCAAAATAGCGGTTTGGTCAGGGTTCGCTTGACCTCGAAACTGATGACAGTCCTCAGATTATGCCTGCCCATATCTCACTCTCCCTCATCTTGGGCACCGTAGACTTCGACGAAAATCGAATCCAGCGAACGTCTGCTTGACGTGAACGACGAAACGATTACCCCCGATTCAACCAGCGAGCGCAACAGGGCGCTCGGCTTGACTCCATTGGCCAGGCTTAGCTCGGCATGGCCCAGATTGTCGCGGATCACCGTAAAGCTGTCTTCAACAGGCAAACGACCCTCATAGGAGAGTTGAACGGTGTTACCCCCAAACTGCTCCTGGACGTCCGACACCGCCCCATAGGCGCGAGCCCTACCGTCTTTGAGAAGGAGAATGCGGTCGCAAAGCCGCTCCACCTCGTCCATCTGGTGCGTCACCATCACCACGGTGGAACCTTCGTTCTTCTGCTCGTCGATAATGTCCATCAACAGTCGCCGGTTGACCGGGTCAAAGCCCTTGGCGGGTTCGTCGAGGATGAGCAGGGCGGGATGATTCATTATCGTCACCCCGAGTTGAACCTTCTGCTGCTGCCCACCGGAAAGCTTCTCAAGTTGCAGCGATGCTTTATCAGCCAAACCGACACGCTCGAGGTAATTGAGAGACCACTGCTTGGCTTCGCGGGCCGATAAACCTTTTAGCCGTCCAAAGTAAGACATCGCGTCGAGCACAGATTCCTTCTTGTAAAGCCCCCGCTCCTCAGGCAAATACCCCAGCTCACCCGACTGGCCTGGTTTGAACGGACGTCCGTTAATGTGGAGGATGCCCGCCGATGGTTGGAAGATACCCAATAGGCATCGAATCGTTGTCGTCTTACCCGAACCGTTCGACCCTAAAAAGCCAAAAGTCTCGCCGACGCGAACGTCGAAACTCAAGTCCTCAATTACGCGGGTGTTGCCAAACGCCATGGCGAAGTGTTCGACATGAACCACTGGCTCAGCCGCCTTGGTCGGTATCAAAGCCCCAATACTCACCCTGGACAGTAGATCACACGCACTCGGAGCGCGACAAGGCGACACGCATGGCATGGGAACGCATAAGCCGACATGTCTTCGCACAATAACGAAAAGGCTAGGACGTGGCCAGGGGACGAAGGGGACAGCGTGACAAGTTACGTGACAGGAGGACGTGCGCGACAGGAGGGCGTATAGCTTGTCACATTCAGGCAAATTGCCGTTCATGGGCGAGTAGCCACTGTTTCGCCGCTAGCCCACCGCCGTACCCAACCAGAGAGCCAGTGCTCCCAATTACCCGATGGCAAGGGATGATGATTGGCATGGGGTTGTTGTGATTTGCCCCGCCCACGGCTCGCGAAGCCTTTGGCCGGCCAACCTGAGCGGCAATGTCCCCGTAACTGCTGGTCTTCGCATAGGGAATACCGCACAGCGCCTCCCAGACCGCCTTCTGAAAGTCAGTTCCGTAGCTGAAAGCCAGCGGGATGTCGAAGACCTTGCGGGTACCGGCAAAGTACTCCTGAAGTTGGGCGGCGGTTTGATCGAGGGTATCGCTATTCCCAGATTCACCGATGTCGGCCACCTCGTCTGTGGGGAACAGGATTCGGACGAGTTTCCCGTCCTCTTCAATTATGGTCAAATCTCCGATGGGGGCGGGGCATAAGGCATGAATCACGATAACTCCTGTTCTTTGCTGTGCTGTCTCAGTCTTACCACAACCCTGGCGCCTTCGATGAGCACAGCCACCCTCACAGAGCCGAGCCCATGATCCCCGAACCCAGCGCCCCAATGCCTAAAACGCCAGGGCGCTAAACGTTTGCAACTAGGGACTGGCGAAGGATTAGTTTGTTGGAAAATATCAGTTTGCAGCCACCAGTTACATTAACTGTTACCAAGAAGTCTGCAAACACTACTTAATATTGCCGGGTAAGTATCGAAAAATCCTGTTCTACATTCGCACTGTCCCGATAGGGGATTTCCCACTAGGATGAGTGCTTGTTAGCTGTCGCCGGGAGGATATCCTTTGCCAACCTTTTTGTATAGCATCGCCCGGCAGTGCGCCCGTAACCGAATGCGGGTCTTGTTGGGATGGGCGTTGGCGCTGACACTTACGGTAGGAGCCGCCTGGGTATTTGCGGCACCTTTTAACGAGACCATTTCAATCCCCGACAGCGAATCTGCGTCCGCCCAAGCCACACTCTCTAACACTTTCCCGGAAGTTGCAGACCAAACTGCAACTGTCGTCATCATCGCCCCCACCGAACAGCGGCTGGATTCGCAGTCGGCAAAAGAAGCCATCAGCGCTTATCTCTACACGCTCTCAGAATTGCCTTATATCAAAGGAGTGATTCCACCTTTTACAGAGCCATTCTCGGGAATGGAGAGCAAAGACGCCACCAGAGCCCTGGCATACCTAAGGATTGACGGGCCTGCCGCCGGTTTTCACTCCGGTGATTTAGCTGATCTTACTGCCCAAGTAAAAACCCTAAGATATTTCCTCGACGGGGCAGATGTCGAGCTTGGAGGCGACCTATACACTGTGCCCAACCGCTCTTTTTCAGCAGTTGAGGCTAGTTGCATATTTTTAGTTGCGATCATTCTTGTTATCGTGCTGAAATCGCTGATGGCCAGTGCGATAGTTTTGACTGCTTGTTTAATAGGTACCGTTTCCACTATTTCTATCGGCTTACTCGCCCGGAATTTTGGTGCCATTAATTTCCTGTCTCTCACCATCTCCATAATGATCGGCTCAGTGTTGGGAATATTATTCGCGCTCCCTATCGTTGCCAGGCATAGAAGTCAAATAACATCCGGGATGGAAATTACAGAATCTATCGCCCTCGCGGTGGGGCGTTCTGGGAACACCATCATCTCACAGAGTCTGGCAGTTGCCGTAACAGCTGGAATGATGTTATGCGTCGGGATTCCGCCATTCACCGCCACCGGAGTGCTAGTACTGTTAACGACGGCAATAAACGTGTTCTCGTCTTGCACGGCTCTTCCAGCATTACTCGGATTGGCAAATGAATGGCTGGCTGCTGAATCTAGCCCTGCAACAGTGCCTGTCCGCTCGAAATTGCCCGGTGGTGCCCGTTTCGCATTGAAACACCCAATCCCTGCGATAGCCTTGACGGCACTGATACTCATCGGCACGGCTA
>JAITSW010000130.1 GCA_031287505.1 Propionibacteriaceae bacterium | reverse complement strand
TGATTGGCGCGCAAGTCGGGCGTCCGGGCATCCTCACCCAGTGCGCGGTCGAGGAAGCCACCGAATTGGATCTGGGTATGCGCGGATTCACCGCCTATGCCGAGACGGTGTCTGTTTATGGCACCGAGCCTGTCTTTATCGACGGCGACGACACACCATGGTCAAAGGGCTTCCTGGCCTCTTGCTATGCGTCCCGTGGCCTGAAGATGCGTTTCACCTCCGGCACCGGCTCGGAAGTCCAAATGGGCTACGCCGAAGGCAAGTCGATGCTTTATCTAGAAGCCCGTTGCCAGTACATCACCAAGGCCTGCGGCTCGCAGGGCACCCAAAACGGCTCTGTGTCGTGCTGCGGTGTTCCGGCGGCGGTTCCCAGCGGCATCCGCGCGATGCTCGCCGAAAACCTCATCGCCATGGCCCTTGATCTAGAGTGCGCCTCGTCTAATGACCAGACGTTCACCCACTCCGACCTTCGCCGTGTTGCCCGTTCCCTGATGCAGTTTGCGCCTGGCACAGACTTCATCTGCTCCGGCTACTCTGCTACCCCGAACTACGACAACATGTTCGCCGGCTCGAACTGGGATGCGGACGACTTTGACGACTGGTGCGTCATCCAGCGCGACCTCAAGGTTGACGGCGGTTTGTCGCCGGTTGGCGAAGACGAGGTTGTCGCGGTGCGCAATAAGGCTGCCAAAGTTCTGCAGGCGTTGTTCCGCGAACTCGGCTTGACCGAGATCACCGATGCTGAGGTTGAGGCTGCCACCTATGCGCGTGGTTCGCAAGACATGCCTGACCGCAATGTGGTTGAAGACCTAAAGGCTGCCGACGGACTGCTCAAGCGGGGTATCACGGCTGTTGACTTCGTCAAGGCCCTTTACAAGGCTGGCTTCGAAGACGTGGCCGACTCGGTCTACAAGGTGCAATTGCAGCGGGTGTCTGGCGACTATCTGCACACGGCGTCGATCCTCACCAGTGATTTCAAGGTGATATCGGCTGTCAACTATCCGAACGACTACGCCGGCCCCAAGACGGGTTACCAGATCTCTGATGAGCGCTGGGCCCAGATCAAGGCCATCCGGCAAGCCATCGATCCAGAAAGCATCTGAGGTGGGCATCATGGATGAGAAAATTCTACGCAGCATCATCGAAGAAGTGTTGAAGGAGGCAATCGGCTCGGCTCCGCCAGCTCTTTCGGCACCTTCATTCTCTGGTGGCACGCTAATGATCAGCGAGGCGGGTTCCGCCCAGGTCGGCACCGACCCCCGGGAAGTCGTCATTGCGCTTTCTCCGGCTTTTGGCCAGCGCATCACCCAAACGATTATCGGCATCCCGCATGTCGATGTGATCAAAGAACTAACCGCCGGTATTGAAGAAGAGGGTTTGAAGTTCCGCTTCATCCGGATGTTCCGTACTGCGGACGTGGGCTTCATCGCCCACGAGGCGGCGAAGTTGTCAGGTTCTGGAATCGGTATCGGTATCCAATCTCGTGGAACCACGGTCATTCACCAGAAAGACCTACCCCCGCTATCGAATCTGGAACTCTTCTCGCAAGCACCGCTGATCGATCTGGAAACCTTCCGCCATATTGGCCAGAACGCGGCGAAGTACGCTAAGAACGAGTCGCCTAGCCCGGTTCCGGTCAAGAACGACCAGATGGCCCGCCCGAAGTATCAGGCGATCGCGGCGCTGCTCCACATCAAGGAGACGCAGCTTTGCGATGACAACAAGAAAACCCAGGGTCTCCTGGTTGAAGTTAGGTAGGGAGATACTCATGGATTCTGAAGAACTGATTCAGCAGATCATGGCCGAGGTCTTGAAAAACCTGGGCGGCAATGATGTTGCTTTCGCAAAGACGACAGCCTCGGCTGCCACCGGCGGGACAACCGCCGAACAGTATCCGCTGGGCGAGAAGATCCCGGATCAATTGAAGTCGGCTTCTGGCAGGGCGCTTCCCGAATTCACCCTTGGCAAGGTGATATCCGGCGAGCTGACTGCCGAAGACTTCCGCACCTCTTCGGACGTGCTGATCAGGCAGGCCGAAGTCGCCGAGTCGGTGGGGAGGGAGGCTTTCGGACGCAATCTAAGGCGTGCCGCTGAGCTGACCAGCGTCCCGGACGAGGAAGTGCTGGCTGTCTATAACGCGCTGCGCCCGTATCGTTCGACCAAGGCCGAACTGCTGGCTATCGCCGACAAATTGGAAACTCAGTATGGGTGCAAGGTCAATGCGGGCTTCATCCGCGAAGCGGCGGCCGTATATGAGAGCCGCAGCAGGCTACGGGTTGACTAATAACTAGAGGGAACTCATGGGGCTAATTGCGGGCATAGACATTGGAAATGCCACAACCGAGGTGGCGCTGGCCGAGGTCGGCGCCACCGAGGAATTTCTTGCGTCGGCAATTATTCCAACCACGGGAATCAAAGGGACTGAGCAGAATCTCCAAGGCGTCTTTCATTCATTGACTCTCGCCTTGGAGACTGCTGGTCGCTCTTTAGAAGAACTCGACTGTATTCGCATCAATGAGGCAGCTCCCGTCATCGGCGATGTGGCGATGGAAACCATCACCGAAACGATAATTACCGAATCGACGATGATCGGGCACAACCCGTCCACTCCCGGAGGTCTTGGCACCGCGGTTGGCGTCACCGTTTTGCTTGACGATTTGCGCCATGCGGATCCCAACGCCGACTACATAGTTGTGGCTGACAAGAGCCGCGACTTTAACGAGATCGCTTCGGCGATCAACTCTGCGTCTGGCACCGTGAATGTCACAGGCGTAATTTTGCAGCGCGACGATGGTGTGCTCGTTAACAACCGCTTGGCCAAACGAGTGCCCATCGTCGATGAAGTACGTTTCATTGAGAAGGTTCCGATTGGAATGCTGGCGGCCGTTGAGGTTGCCGAAGCAGGCAAAATCATCGAAACCCTATCCAACCCCTTCGGTATTGCCACCCTTTTCGGGCTCAATGCCGAGGACACCAAATCCGTGGTGCCGATGGCCAGGTCATTGGTGGGTAATCGGTCGGCTGTCGTCATCAAAACGCCCAAAGGCGATGTCACCGAGAGGCGGATTCCGGCTGGCACCTTGACTTTCATCGGCCCGGTGCGTTCGGTGTCGGTTGATGTCGAACGCGGAGCTGACGAGATCATGCAGGCCGCCGCAGGCGTTGGGGTCGTTCAAGAAGTCCGCGGCGAAGCTGGCACCAATGTGGGGGGAATGCTCGAAAAGGTGAAGGTTGTGATGGCCAACCTCACCGGACGGCAGCCAAACGACGTCAGCGTCACCGATTTGCTGGCAGTGGACACCTTGGTGCCCCAGAAAGTCGTCGGCGGTGTCGCCAACGAGTTCTCAATGGAAGCCGCCGTCGGAATCGCGGCAATGGTGAAGGCAGACCGCCTGCAGATGCAGCGGATTGCGCTAAGGATGAGCTCTGAGTTGGGAATTCACGTCGAGGTCGGCGGGGTCGAAGCTGACATGGCTATCCTCGGCGCCCTCACAACTCCAGGTTCTTCGGCTCCCATAGCCATTCTGGACATGGGAGCTGGCTCTACAGATGCCTCGGTCATGCGGCGCAATGGAGAGGTACAGTCGATTCACTTGGCCGGGGCTGGGAATATGGTTTCGCTCATGATCCAGTCCGAGTTGGGGTTGGATGACTTTGAGTTGGCGGAGAACATAAAGAAGTATCCGCTGGCCAAGGTTGAGTCCTTGTTCAACATCCGCCATGAGGACGGGGCAGTTCAGTTCTTCGACCAGCCGTTGCCGCCTTACGTTTTTGCGCGGGTGATTGCCCTGCATCCCGAAGGGATGATCCCGATTCCGATTGACAAGCCGTTGGAAGTCATCCGCCAGGTCCGCGTCAAGGCCAAGGAACGGGTGTTCGTAACCAACGCTTTGCGCGCCTTGCGGGCAGTCAGCCCGACGCAAAATGTGCGGGATATCGAATTTGTGGTTTTGGTGGGGGGCTCGGCTCTCGACTTCGAGATTCCGCAACTCGTCACCAAAGCCCTCTCCGACTACCGGGTTGTCGCTGGCCGGGCCAACATTCGCGGCTCGCAAGGACCGCGCAATGCGGTGGCGACGGGCTTGGTGCTCTCGCACCGGGAGGGAAGAAATGGCAATCATTGACGAGCGTCCCACCATAATTGTCAACCGGCATGAAAGCTTGTCGGAGCTCAATATCGCTGAGATTCTTTTGGGAATCGAAGAAGAGAGCTTGCCCTATACCGTCCATGTGAAGACAGAATCAAATGCGGCGGAATTGGCACATGCTGCCGCCATCGAATCACGGTTGGGAGTTGGCGTTGGAGCTAGCGGCGACACCGTGGTTGTCACCACCGAGAAGCTTCCCGCAGACACTCCCTACATCGTGGAACCCCTAAATGTTAGACGGGCGGTGGATCGCGCGGTCGGTTTGAATGCTGCCCGTCTGGTTAAAAGAATGCCGTTGCATATCGTGGGCAATGGCGCCTAAAGGAGAAATGTTGATGCCGAATCAGAGTTTTGGAGAGATTGAAGTCATCGGCCTAGCTGCTGCCATCGAAGCCGCCGATGTTGCCGTTAAAACCGCGAATGTCTTCTTAGTCGGGTACGAGTTGGCTGGCGGTTCGGGTATGGTCAACGTAAAGGTCACCGGCCAGGTCGGAGCTGTGCGTGCGGCTATTACCGCCGCCGCGGAAGCGGCGGCCAAAGTGGGCAAGGTGGTCTCAACGCAAATTATCGCCCGTCCCAGCGAGCAGATTGATCCGATGCTCTTCTCCCTAGAGACGGTTGGCATTGACCCTCCGGAGCCCGAGCCGCCGCAGACTCCGCCGCCACCTCCCCCTGCTCCGCCGGAGCCAAAGCCGAAGGCGGCTCCGCCTGCGCCTAGGGCAACTCCGCCTGCACCGCCGGCTCCGCCGGCTCCGTCGGCGCCAAAGCCGAAGGCGAAAGCAGCTCCGCCGGCGTCCAAGCCAGAGCCCCCGGCGTCCAAGACAGAGCCCCCGGCAGCGCTCCCAATTCCGAAGGCTGAAGCGGCACCGGCCGCCCAGCCTCCGACGGCAGCGGTTGCGGCGGCAAAGGCTGTTGCGACTGAAGCGCCGCTAATCGAACCTGCAAAGGCGGCACCTGAAAAGGCCGACCCTGTCGCTCCCGCAGCCGCACCAGAGCCGTCAGCACCTGTCAAGGCCGCTGCCCCCATGTCCAAGGCAGCGCCCAAAAGAACATCCAAAACCACACAGACCACAA
>JAITSW010000061.1 GCA_031287505.1 Propionibacteriaceae bacterium | reverse complement strand
TGGAGAGGTCATCACCCCTTGTGGCCGGTGTCGGCAGTTGCTTTTCGAGCATGGCGGCCCAGAGTTGGCGGTGCTTTCGCCGGCGGGGACAGTGTCGATGGCCGAGCTCTTACCGCAGGCTTGGAAAGAAGACCTGGAAAGGACGGAAAATGCCTGAGCTTTTCAGCGCTGTCGACGTCATTGCCGCTAAACGGGACGGCGGGCGGCTGGGGGACGCGCAAATCGATTGGGTGATAGACGCCTACACGCGGGGCGTGGTGGCCGAGGAGCAAATGTCGGCGTTGGCCATGGCTATTTTTTGGCGCGGGCTGGAGCGCGGCGAACTGGAGCGGTGGACGGCTGCGATGATCAACTCGGGTGAGCGCCTCGATTTCTCCCACCTGCCGCGTCCGACCGCTGACAAGCATTCCACCGGCGGGGTGGGGGACAAGATCACCTTGCCCTTGGCGCCGCTGGTGGCATCTTTTGGGGTAATCGTTCCGCAGCTTTCCGGCCGGGGCTTGGGTTATACCGGCGGAACCCTCGACAAGTTGGAGTCTATTCCCGGTTGGCGGGCAAGTATGGGCAATGACGAGATGACGGCGCAGCTTGCCGCAGTGGGAGCGGTGATCTGCCAGGCGGGATCGGGCTTGGCTCCGGCAGACCGCAAGCTTTACGCCCTGCGCGATGTGACGGCCACCGTCAATTGCCTGCCCCTGATCGCGTCTTCGATCATGAGTAAGAAGATCGCCGAAGGCACTGGCGCGTTGGTGCTGGATGTGAAGTGCGGCTCCGGGGCGTTTATGCAAGATTTTGCCCTGGCGCGTGAATTGGCGCAGGCGATGGTGGAGTTGGGTGCCGATCACGGTGTGCGGACGAGCGCGCTGATAACCGATATGGCGACCCCGCTGGGTTTGACCGCTGGCAATGCGCTGGAAGTGCGGGAGTCGGTGGAGGTGTTGGCGGGCGGCGGTCCGGCAGACGTGGTGGAGTTGACGCTGCTGCTGGCTCGCGAAATGTTGGACAGCACGGCTGACTCCGTGGAGGCTAAGGGCGTGCCGGGTGCGGGTATTGCGCCTGGGAGTTCAGCTGCGGCAAAGCTTGCCGACGAGCTTCGGCTAGCCGATCCGGCCGCAAATCTGGCTAACGGCAAGGCCATGGATCTCTGGCGGCAGATGATCGCCGCCCAAGGTGGGGATCCAGATGCCGGGCTGCCCTGGGGAAAAGAGGCGGAAGTCGTGGTTTGCGATGCCGACGGCGTGCTCGCCAGCCTAGATGCCCTAAAGGTGGGTATTGCGGCTTGGCGCCTAGGTGCCGGACGCGCGCGCAAAGAAGACCCGGTGCAAGCCGGAGCCGGGGTGGTGCTGCATGCCAAACCGGGGGAGCGGGTTGTCAAAGGCCAACCACTGCTCACCCTGCACACCGACACCCCAGACCGTTTCGACTCTGCCAAAGATGCGTTAGCCGGGGCTTGGAGTATTGGCAGCGAGCCTATGGAAAAGCGCTCTGTTATCTTAGGCCGAGTTGGCTAAACCTGAAATGATTGCAAGTGCCTACCAAAATGTCTCTCGGCTTAGCGCAGGTCATCCCCGTTTTAGCCGGGGATCAGTTTGAAACCCCCGTCACTTAGCAATGCACCGGAAAAAGGAATTCCTATGGAACTAACCCGAAAAGAACTAGCCCAGCTAATCGATCACACCCTGCTAAAGCCAGAGGCAACTCCCGCAGACGTGGCCGCCTTGGTGACCCAAGGCGTGGAACTCGGCGTCTACTCGGTGTGCGTTTCCCCCTCGGCACTCCCCATCGACGCCCGCGGCCTGCATACCGCTGTCGTTTGCGGGTTTCCCTCTGGCGCGCACAAGAGTGAGACGAAAGCTGCCGAGGCCGCAACCGCTCTCGCCAATGGCGCCCAAGAAATCGACATGGTGATTAACGTTGGAGCCGCCAAAGCCGGTGACTGGGAACTGGTGCGCAGCGATATTCAAGCCGTGCGGGAGGCCGCTCCCAAGCCGGCCGTGCTCAAGGTGATCATCGAATCGGCAGCCTTGGGCGACGATGAGATCGTCAAGGCCTGCCAAGCTGCCGAAGCCGCCGGCGCGGATTTCGTGAAGACGTCCACCGGCTTCCACCCCGCCGGCGGCGCAACCGTGCACGCGGTCGGGTTGATGAAGGCTGCCGTGGGTGGCCGGCTGCAAGTCAAGGCCAGCGGCGGTATCCGCACGCTGGCGCAAGCCAGGGCGATGATTGAGGCCGGAGCTTCGCGGCTGGGGCTTTCAGCGAGTGCCGCAATCCTTGACGAGTTGGAGGAGTAGATGCCTGAGTTCGACGAGCTTTGCGGGAAAGCAGCGGCTTGGATTGCCGGCGATCCTGACCGACACACCCGCGAGGAGTTGAGCAGGCTGGTTGAGAAAGCGAAAACGGATGTCGAAGCTCTAACGGTTCTTGCCGATCGCTTTGCGGGTAGTTTGGAATTTGGGACGGCAGGTTTGCGCGGTGTGATGGCTCCCGGCCCGAATCGAATGAATCGCGCTGTTGTCATCCGGGCGGCCCGCGGGCTCATCGATTATTTGAACGCCACGCTAGCTGCCGGGCAGCCATTAGTCGTTATTGGCAATGATGCCCGTTACTGGTCCAGGCAATTCGCCATCGATACCGCTGCAGTGGTGACGGCTGCCGGTGGCCGTGCGCTGCTCTTGCCAGATCTCCTGCCCACTCCGGTGCTGGCTTACGCCGTCCGGGCGCTGAATGCCGATGCGGGGGTGATGGTGACGGCCTCCCACAATCCTGCGGCTGATAACGGCTACAAGGTCTATCTGGGCGGACGGTGCGTTGCTGATCCACAGCGCGGCGTGCAAATTGTCCCGCCTTATGACTCGCAAATAGCGGAGGCCATTGCGGCCACGCCGACGGCCATCGATATTCCAAGAGCGGACAGTGGCTGGACGGATCTCGGCCCTGAAATTGTAGAGCTCTATACCCTCTCGATTGCCGGGTCCGATGGGGATGAATCCCCACAACTATTCATAGACCCGGTCTTTGGTGTGCAGACGTCCCCACAGGTTTGCGCAAATGCGGCGGCGGGCGACATAGATCCCCCACCTAGCGCCCTGATACGCATTGTCCACACGGCCATGCATGGGGTGGGAAGCGGCATCGCCCGCGAAGCGCTGCGGCTTGCAGGCTTCGCCGACGTGGTTTCGGTGGCCGCGCAGCAACAGCCAGACCCCGATTTCCCAACTGTGCCGTTCCCCAACCCAGAAGAGCCCGGAGCCATCGATATGGCGCTGGCATTGGCTGACAAGGTCAACGCGGATGTGGTGATCGCCAACGACCCGGACGCAGACCGCTGTGCTGTGGCAGTGGACGATCCCCGAACCGGTTGGCGGATGCTCCATGGTGACGAGTTGGGTGCCGTCCTCGGCGAGGAGTTGGCGGCGTCGATCTCGAACCCCAACCCCGCCTCCGGCCCGGTTTTTGCCAGTTCCATCGTCTCGTCCCGGCTGCTTGGGCAGATCGCCAAGGCTCACGGCATCCGCCACACCCCAACGCTCACCGGCTTCAAGTGGATGGGACGGGTACCCGGCTTGGCCTACGCCTACGAAGAAGCGATCGGCTACTGCGTCCGCCCCGATCTCGTCCACGACAAAGACGGCCTCGCAACTGCTGTTTTAGCAGCCCGGCTGGTTGCGCGGCTGAAGGCTGAGGGACGCACGATCATAGATTTGCTGGACGACCTGGCCCGCCAGCATGGCTTGTACCTCACCAGCCAGCTTTCCGGCCGTTTCTCCGATCTCTCCTTGATACCCAAGACCATGGCCAAACTGCGTCAGGCACCACCGTCCACGTTGGCTGGCAGCAGAGTCTGCGAGGTTTCAGACTTGGCTGACGGCTACCAAGGCCTACCTCCCACAGATGGCCTAGTGCTGACCACCGGGCAAAACGATAGGGTCATCGTCCGCCCGTCTGGAACCGAGCCCAAGGTCAAGTGCTACCTTGAGGTGATCCTGCCCGTTGATCCAGATGCCTCTTTCGAAGCGCTGACTCAAATCCGCACCACGGCCAAAGCGCGCCTAGAGGAGATAAAGGCCGACTTGGCCGCGGCGCTTTTCTAGCTTCACGTTGCCGGAATATCTTCGAGATTTACTCCAGGCGAAGGCAGCGGCTATTTCAGGCAAATGCGGCGGCAACAGCAAGCTTCAAAGCCCCTTGGAAAATGGTCTCCCGCTCTTCGGAGCTCATGTCCGTCCCTTTTTTTCTCAGGTGGTCGGAGACCGTCAGCACCGTCAGGGCGCCTTTGCCGTGTTCTGCGGCAACAGCGTAGAGGCTCGCCGCCTCCATCTCGACGCCCAGCACGCCGTGTTCCACCATGGCATCCAGCTGTCCGGGGATGGGGAAGTAAAAATGATCAGAGCTTATGACGGTGCCGGTGTAAACGTTTGGGCTGTCGCCAGCTGCCGCCAACGCCGCCGCCGCCATCTTCAGATCGGCTACCGCTGAAAAATGCGTTCCAGGGATGCGAAGCTCATTCATCGAGGACGTGGTGTGCGCGCCGACGCCGATGATCACGTCCCCAACGCTGACCATCGGCGAAATTCCGCCGGCCGTCCCAACGCGGATTATGCGCTCCACACCAAAAAAGCGGAAGAGTTCGGTGGCGTAGATGCCTATCGACGGCATGCCCATTCCGGAGGCCATCACCGAGAGCGGTCGTCCCCGATATTCGCCTTCGCCGGCGTACGTCCCGGTAAATCCAGAAATTCCACGCACCGACGTCACCAGTTTGGCATCGGCCAGAATGCTCTGGGCCATGCGTTCGGCTCTTTTCGGGTCACCGGGCATCAGCACAGCAGTGGCGAAATCTCCCAGTTGGGCAGCTATATGGGGAGTGGCCATGTTCGCCTCCTAATCGACAGTTCAGCTTCTCCAAGCCTAGCGCCGCATTCGGGAAGTAACCGGTAGACCCTCCCCAACGCGACACAAGACCGCTCAATGATTTAGCCAACCTGTTGAGCCCGATGACATTGCATGTAGTTCGCCACCCAGTCGGCTAACAGGCGGCCGGCGATGGATTGCCGCGCAGCCGCCGTCTCCATGCCGGCTATCGCCGCAAATTCGCAACGGTAGCCGAATCCAAGACGTCAGTGTTCGAGGTAGCCAAAATTCATAAAGCGATTATGTGGTTCCCCTTCGAGAATGACACGGGATACTGCTTCAGGCTATATGGCCCGTTAGGCCGGGCGAATTTCGATATTGCGCAGATATTCGCGTAAGTAGGGGATGGAGAAATCAACTAAGCCTGACCCGGCGGAGTGAATGACTCCAGCATCAATTAGGCGGAGTCGGTATTGGCCGGCGTAATTTGAACTCACGTTCAGGCGGTGTGCGACATCGCTGATCGACGATTCTGCATCGTCGAGCGACATTGCGGTAAGAAACTTTCGGTCTACGGCCGATAGGTCGGCAAGTGTTGTCGCATGTACCAATGTTCCAAGACGGCGTCGGGCTCCCGGCATTCCCTGAGTGACGGCATTCATGTCAATGACCTCCTTGTCTGCTTTTCGCCAGATGTGATAGCCCACAAGCTGAATCATGAAGGGGTATCCGCCGGTTGCCGCGGCAGCCTCTTCGACAGCATCGTCGTCGATGTGCCTGCCGGCGTCTTCGATTGTTTCATGCAGAACCCTTCTGGCTTCGCCCAGTGAAACATCTCCGAGTTCAAAGGCTTCAGCCCT
>JAITSW010000125.1 GCA_031287505.1 Propionibacteriaceae bacterium | reverse complement strand
CAGGCGCTCTCGCAGGCCATCGGCCCGCATGACGTCGTGGTCTTCTCCGGCCATGCTCCGATTCGGCTGAATGACTGCTATTACGAATTCCGCGCAGATTCTAACTTCGTCTGGCTGGTGGGTGCCCAGATCGAGTTTGCCGCATTGGTGCTGCGCGCTAACGGCACCGGGCATGACGCCGTCTTGTATTTGAAGCCACCCGCCTTGCCGGGGGAGAGCGAGTTCTTCGCTTCGGCGGCCTACGGTGAGCTTTGGGTCGGGCCAAGTGCCGGACTCGGCGATTGGCAAGACGCGCTGGGACTGGATACCCAGCACATTTCCGGCCTGGAAACTGCTCTGGGGAGGCTTAAGGATCCGTTGGTGAGCGGAACAGTTTTGACCGGGGAACCGGCCGCTTACGGTTTGGCTGTTTCGGAAAAGCTGGATATCGAGCTAGCTCATCTACGGCTGTTTAAAGACGAGTGGGAGATCGGCCAGCTTCAAGAGGCCGTCGATCTAAGCGTGGAGGGATTCAAACAGGTAGCTGCCGCCATCCCCCAGGCGATGGAAATCGAACGCGGTGAGCGCTGGCTCCAGGGAACGTTCGACCGTTATGCCCGCACCTATGGAAATGGCCCCGGCTATGCGTCGATTATCGGCTCTGGCCCGCATGCTCCCACATTGCACTGGGTGCGTTGTGATGGCCCGATTCTTCCAGATATGCCTTTGCTGCTCGACATGGGCGTAGAAGCGATCTCCCTCTATACCGCCGATGTGACTCGTACTCTGCCGCCCACCGGCACCTTCACACAGGCTGGAAGGCAGGTTCACGACCTGGTGGAGAAGTCGCAGTTGGCAGGGCTTGCCTATGCCGTAAACGGCGCCGATTTCCTCGATTTCCATTACGCCTCGATGGAGGTTCTCGCCGAAGGGTTGAAGGATTGGGGAATCTTGAAAGTTTCGGTTGACGAAGCGCTGTCGCCGAAAGGGCAGCAGCATCGCCGCTATATTGTCTGCGGGGTGGGCCACCACTTGGGCTTGGACGTGCATGACTGCGCCAAGGCCGATGTTCCCCACTACGACGGAAACAAGCTGCAGCCGGGGATGGTCTTTACGGTAGAGCCCGGCCTGTATTTCCACGCCAACGATCTCACCGTCCCACCGGAGCTGCGCGGTATCGGCGTGCGCATCGAGGACGATGTCTGGATTCGCCCAGACGGCACTCAAAAGGTGATGAGCGAGGCGCTTCCGCTCTCGGCCGGCGGTTTGGAGGCTTTCACCCAAGCGCTGCTGTAGCTGTTCGTCCCTAGCAGATCGCCCGAACCAGCATGTAGTTGCGGTTTTGGGCTATGAGTTCTGTTTGCTGGGCAAACTGGTCCAGGTGTGTCCGCCAGGGCAGGTGGGAGTTGAAAACCACCCAGAGTTCACCACCTGGGCGCAATACCCGGGCGGCATCGGCAAATAGCGCCAAAGTGGCGTCGGAGTCTTTTGCCACCCCGCGGTGGAAGGGCGGATTGGTCACGATGGCGTCCAGGGATTCGTCCGGCAGACAGGCGGTGCCGTCGGCCCAGATGGTATCAATGCCGACGTCGTTGGCCTGTGCGCTCATATTCGTGGAATCGGTTGCCCACCAGGAGATGTCGATGGCGCTTACCGAGGTATACGGGTTGGAGCGCCGCCCAAGCAAGATTGCGATGACACCCGAACCGCTGCCAAGTCAAGGACATCACCGCCCGGCACACTGTCAAGATGATCAAGCAGCAGGCGAGTGCCATTGTCGATGCGGTTGGCGGCAAAGGTTTCCCCGTGCGCCCAAAGAGTCAAAGAAAAGTCTTCGTGGCGACGCGGCCTTGGCCAAGTCTGGGCTGACCCTCCCTTGCTTCCACAAGCTATCAAGGCGCGGTATTTGCCTACTCCCAAGCTGGCGTGCACGTCCGCAAAATGCCGACTCAAAACGTCGTTCATAGAGCGATTGAGATCTTGATGGCGGCCGAAGGCGACCACGGTCACCTCTGGGGCTGCCGCTTGGGCAATCAGGGAGGCATATTCGTCCAATCCGGCCAGTGACTTTGGCAGCCGCATCCAGACGAGGTCGGCTTGCCCGAATACTGAGGCGTCCGGCAAACTCGGCAAATCTTCGCCGTTGGGTTTTAGCGGAGTTGGGACTTGTTGGTCTGCGTTCCAGTCATCGCACCAAGCTCTCACCGGAGTGCCCCTTTGGATTGCCGTTTGCGCGAGTTCAGGGGCGTCGATAAGTGCTAGGCGGGTTTCCCGCTCTGGCGAGTTCGCCAATACGAGCCGGATCACTTGATCAACTTTTGACATGCGTCTTCCTTGTGATTGAGAACCCCTAAGTCTGACATAGTTTGCGCGCAGAGACCTTGGTGTCGACTCGTGGGCTTCTCCGTATGCGCGCAAACGGAGTTCCCGCCGGCTTATCCCCCAAAACTTCAGACGTTATTTATTCGGCGGGTTTTCGTTTTAGTGCCTTAGTCGCCTAGCCCAGTGCCGAGTTGACGGGCGGTGTCAATCCAGGCGTGATCGCCGGGAACCATTTTTACCTTGCCTGCCACTTCGGCAAGCGGGACGGGCTTGGTGCCTTCGCCGCGAGCGGCTACCATCACCCCGGAAACGCCGTCGGCGACGAGCGCGGCGGCAGCCGTGCCCAGCCGGGTGGCCAGGAGCCGGTCGGCGG
>JAITSW010000021.1 GCA_031287505.1 Propionibacteriaceae bacterium | reverse complement strand
GATTCGGAGCGTTGAGCTTGTCTGCGGTGACCGAGTTGGCGGATAGTTCCCCGTGCCGGGTGGATTCGGATGCGGCGAAGGGCAAGGGCATGCGATTCGGATAGTTCCCCGCGTCGGGTGGATTCAGGGGCAGCCCCGCATCAGCGGATCAACTTGGCGGATAGTTCCCGTGTCGGAAGATTCAGATCAGCGCCGCCATAGGGCATGCCACTCGATGCCGAGTTCTAGGAGCATGCGACGCAGCAAGGGGAGGGAGAGACCTACCACGGTATGGGGATCGCCGTTGACAGAATCTACGAAAGCACCGCCCAGACCGTCTATGGTGAAGGCGCCTGCCACGTGCTCAGGTTCGCCGGTGGCGACATACGCCGCAATCTCGGCGTCGCTGAGATTGGCGAAATGGACCTGCGTGGCGGCGACCTGAGTGCGCTCCGTCTCGTTGTAGCCGTCTACGTAAATGACGTGGTGGCCGGTGAGCAAGACCCCCGACTTGCCGCGCATGGCCTGCCACCATTGGGTTGCGGTAGCGCTATCGCGGGGTTTGCCCAGTACAACATCTTCAAATTCGAGCATGGAATCACAGCCGACGATGAGGTACGGCTGGGATCCCACCAGGGCTTCGGAATCGAGCCACCCTTCACTCCGGCCCTTTTCAGCGACGGCCTGAGCCTTCGCGCGAGCCAGGGCCGCCACCGTCTCGCCGTTTGTCGCGGCCGCGATCAGGCTTTCGTCTATTCCGGAAATTACCGGGGTTGCCTCAACTCCCGCCGATTTGAGGGTTTGCAGCCGCGCCGGAGAGGCAGAGGCCAAGATGAATCGAATCGCCACAAACCAAACCTACTTCACTCTCAGCAAGTAGGGTAGCCCTGTGCGGTGCGACCAGAGCTTCTCGGTGCTGGCGTCTGCTGTGCCGTAAGTAGGGTAGCCCTGTGCGGTGCGACCAGAGTTGGAGGGAGGTAGATTATGGAGGATTCGGATAAGGGTAGCCTCTTTGACGAGCTCATAGACCCGCTGCGCCTTCGCAGGAGGTAGATTATGGAGGATTCGGATAAGGATAGCCTTGCGCGGCGCGGTCAGCGGCTTTTTGAACAACTCGACAGCACCTTGTGGGGGCCGGTCAGCTGGGTTGGCCAGACTGGCTCCACCAATGCCGATCTGGCTGAACAAGCCCGGCTGGGAGCCCCGGAAGGCACCGTGCTGATTAGCGATTATCAAAATATCGGACGCGGGCGTTTCACCCGGCCCTGGGTGGCGCCTGCAAAGTCGTCCATTGCGATGTCGGTGCTGGTGCGTCCCAAAAATGTGGAGCTGAACCGGTGGACGTGGCTGCCGTTATTGGTCGGGTTGGCAGTGGCGCAAGGGCTGTGTCAGGCGACGGGATTGGCCGCCGAGCTCAAGTGGCCCAACGATGTGTTGGTCAACGGGCGCAAAGTCTGCGGAATCCTATGCGAGCGCGTTGAGACTCCATTCGGACCGGGAGCGGTGCTGGGGATGGGCATCAATACGAAAATGACGCCGGATGAGTTGCCGGTGCCGACAGCCACTTCATTGGCAATCGAGGGTGCCGAGGTGTCGCAGACGCAGGTGGCTGCGGCGGTTCTTCGTTCGCTGGAAGCCAAATACTCGTCGTGGTTGGCCGGAGAAGATCTGGCGCGTGAGTATTTGGGCAGTTGTCGCAGCATAGGCCGCGAGGTGGTGGTTGTGCTCTCTGAGACTGAGCGGGTTCAAGGTTTTGCCGAGGGTGTGGACGCCGGGGGTGCGCTCTTGGTGCGGGTGGGCGACCAGGTGCGGGCATATTCTGCCGGTGACGTGATTCACCTGCGTTAGCCCGCGCGTTTAGCTGATAGCGAACATTGCCCCGAATTCATGCAGTTTCCAGCCAACTGAGGGTAAGTTCAACACTGTGACTCAAAAATTAAAAACATCTGGCCTCGAAATGGCCACCCAGACCGGTCAGCTTGGCATGGCGGACAACGTCTACCAGTCGTTGCTGGCCAACCGCATCATCTTCCTCGGCTCTGAAGTGCGCGACGAAAATGCCAATGCGATCTGCGCGCAGATGCTCTTGCTGAACGCCGAAGACCCACGCAAAGACATCTATCTCTACATCAACTCTCCCGGCGGTTCGGTTGATTCCGGTATGGCGATCTTCGACACCATGCAGTGGATTTCCAATGATGTGGCGACGGTGGCTATGGGGTTGGCGGCCTCGATGGGCCAGTTCCTACTCTCTGCCGGCGCAAAGGGTAAGCGTTTTGCCTTGCCGCACAGCCGAATCATGATGCACCAGCCTTCCGGCGGCCTTGGCGGCACGGCTAGCGACATCCGCATTCAGGCCGAGCAGTCGATGCACATCAAGAAGACGATGGCAGCCCTGATTGCCCAGCACACCGGGCAAACCGTCGAGCAGATCGAAGCCGATTCAGACCGTGACCGCTGGTTCACCGCCGAAGAGGCTTTGCAATACGGTTTCATCGATCATGTTTACGCACGCGCGGCGCAGATCGCCGCCGACGCCCCCAACAAATAAGGAGGCTGGCAATGCTCACCCAATTCCCAACTAATCCCATCCCGTTCTCGCCCGGGGGCATGGCACCCGCCGGCTCCAGCATGGACTACATCATCCCGCAGTGGGAGGAGCGCACCTCGTATGGCGTCCGCCGGGTAGATCCCTACACCAAGCTCTTTGAAGACCGCATTATTTTCTTGGGGACGCCAATCTTCGACGAAGTGGCAAACGCCGTCATGGCGCAGCTTCTGTGCCTGCAGTCACTTGACCCGGAGCGGCAGATCAGCATGTACATCAACTCGCCCGGCGGCTCTTTCACAGCGCTGACCGCCATCTACGACACCATGAGCTACATCAAGCCGGATATCCAGACGATCTGCCTGGGCCAGGCCGCCTCGGCGGCTGCGGTATTGCTCGCCGCGGGCACTAAGGGCAAACGTCTGGCGCTGCCCAATAGCCGCATCTTGATTCACCAGCCGGCCACCGAAGGCAGCCAAGGGCAGTCGTCCGACCTGGAGATTCAGGCCAAAGAGATTTTGCGTATCCGCGAGCTTATGGAAAACATGCTTGCCAAAGACACCGGCCAGAGTGTCGAACAGGTATCCCGCGATATTGAGCGGGACAAGTACCTTACCGCCGAAGAGGCGAAAGAGTACGGCATCATCGACGACATCCTCACTTCACTGAAGTAAAGGCGAAAGGCACTTCCCTATGGCGCGCATCCAAGAATCGTCTGAGCTATTGAAATGCTCTTTCTGCGGAAAGAGCCAAAAGCAGGTAAAGAAACTCATAGCCGGTCCGGGTGTATACGTCTGCGACGAGTGCATTGACCTGTGCAACGAGATTCTGGAGGAAGAATTTGCAGATTTGAGCGAAGGCGAGGGCTTTTCCCCGCTGCCCAAACCTCAAGAGATCCGCGAATTCTTGGATTCGTACGTCATCGGGCAGGACAAGGCGAAACGCGCCCTGGCGGTGGCCGTGTACAACCACTACAAGCGGGTGGCTGCCAGCACCGCCAAGATTGGACGTCGCCACGGTGACGACGAAGACACCGAGCTGGGTAAGACCAACATCTTGCTTATGGGGCCTACCGGCTGCGGAAAGACGTATCTGGCACAGACGATGGCGCGCATGCTGAACGTTCCCTTCGCCATGGCGGATGCCACCGCTCTAACTGAGGCCGGCTATGTGGGCGAGGACGTTGAGAACATCTTGCTCAAGCTCTTGCAAGCTGCCGAATATGACGTCAAACGTGCCGAGACCGGCATCATCTACATCGACGAGATCGACAAGGTGGCTCGAAAAGCCGAAAATTTGTCGATTACCCGGGATGTCTCCGGCGAAGGTGTGCAGCAGGCGTTGCTGAAGATTCTCGAAGGCACTGTCGCCTCGGTGCCGCCGCAGGGTGGCCGCAAGCACCCGCACCAGGAGTACATCCAACTCGACACCACCAACATCCTTTTCGTCTTGGGCGGGGCATTCGCGGGATTGGACACGATCGTGAGCAACCGCGTCGGGAAGCGCCCGCTGGGCTTCAACAACGAGGCGGCAAAACAACAAGAAGAGGTTGAAGACCCATTTGCGGACGTGCGTCCAGAAGATCTGCAGAAATACGGCTTGATTCCGGAATTCATCGGCAGGTTGCCGCTCATTGCCTCTGTTACGGCGCTGAACGAAGAAGCTTTGGTGCGCATTTTGGAGGAGCCGAAGAATGCGCTCACCAAGCAGTTCAAAAAGCTCTTTGAGCTTGACGGGGTACATCTTGAGTTCACCCAAGACGCCATCACCGCCATTGCCCATGAAGCGCTCCGGCGCGGCATCGGCGCGCGGGGTTTGCGCTCCATCATCGAGGAGAGCTTGCTGAACGCGATGTACTGTGTCCCCAGCGATAGCGAAATCGCCCAAGTGATTGTTGGCGCAGACGTCATCACCAAGGGCGCGCAGCCCAAGTTCGTCAAGCGTGCTGCCGTGGCTCCCTCGCCAAGGGGTGAGCAGATCGCTTAGCGGCGGGCAGGTGCTGGGTTGAAAGCGCGCCGCCCCGCCCGCCGTTTTGGGTGGGCAGACCGCTAGGCAGGGCTCACTGGGCGGCGAGGACAACCTTGACGGCTGTTGGGCCTTCGGTCTCTTGCCACACCAGATCGCCGGTTATCCGGCCCACCGCGCGTAGGTCGTCAGCGATTGACCGCAGGCCGGCTACCGCTTCGGTTGTGCCTGAAATTTCTGCCAGGCTTATTTCCGTCTTCATGGTGACTTTGGCCTCGGATTTGGCACCCCGCAAACCGATCAGCACCGCGGCAATGTGGTCGAGCAACACCGGGTCGCCGCCTTCTGGAATCTCGGCAGTTTTCGGCCAAGCGGTCAGGTGTATCGAGCCGGTCTTCCACCAAGACCAGACTTCTTCGGTGACGAACGGCAGGAAGGGCGCGAAAAGACGCAGCTGCACGCTGAGCGCCAAACGCAGCGCAGTCCGAGCGGAGAGAGCTTTTGCTTCACCCTGCTGGCCGTAGGCGCGTTCTTTCACGATTTCCAGGTAGTCGTCGCAAAATGACCAGAAGAAATGCTCGGCGGCCTCTAACGCATCAGTGTATTCGAAGGCCTCTAAGGCTTGCGTGGTGGCTGAGACCACCGAACGCAGCTCCGCCAGCAAGGCCAAATCGTCGGCCTGGGTAATGGCTGAGATGTCAGAGCCTTCTCCAGCGCCCAAGATGAACTTGGAGGCGTTGAGAATTTTCATGGCCAAGCGGCGTCCAACCTTCATCTGCCCTTGGTCGAAGGGAGAATCGGTGCCCGGACGGGCCATGGCAGCCCGCCAGCGTACGGCGTCAGAGCCAAAATCCTCCAAGATTTTGGTCGGGACGACCACATTGCCCTTAGATTTGCTCATCTTCTTGCGGTCGGGGTCGGTGACGAATCCCGAGACGCTGGCGCGATGCCAGGGCAGCACGCCATGCTCCAAGTGCGAGCGCAGCACCCGCGAGAAGACCCAGGTGCGGATGATGTCATGGGCTTGCGGGGCCAAATCCATCGGGAAGGTGAGCGCGAAAAGCTCCGGATCGGTGTCCCAGCCGCAGGCGATCTGCGGGGTCAGGGAGGACGTCGCCCAGGTGTCCATCACGTCTGGGTCGCCGGTGAAACCACCGGGCAGGCCGCGGTCGCCTTCGGCGTATCCGGGTGCCGGGTCGTTGGCCGGGTCAACCGGCAGGGCATCCTCGGTGGGAAGAATCGGGTTTTCGTAATCGGGCAGCCCCTCTTCGTCCAAGCGATACCAAACCGGGAAGGGGACGCCGAAGAAGCGTTGCCGGGAAATCAGCCAGTCGCCATTGAGGCCTTGTACCCAGTTGGAGAAGCGGTGCCGCATATGCTCTGGCACCCAGTCCAGCTCTTCGCCGCGGGCCAAGAGCTGCTCGCGCAGTTCGGTGTCGCGTCCGCCATTTCGGATATACCACTGCCGGGTTGAGACAATCTCCAACGGCTTGTCGCCTTTTTCAAAGAAGTTTGCCATCCGCTTGGTCGGCTTTGGGTCGCCGTCCAGGTCGCCAGCTTCGCGCAGGAGCTTGACGATGGCCTCGCGGGCGCTGAAGGTGGTCTTTGTCGCCAACTCGGCATAGGGCTCGCCATTGACCAGCCAGGGGGGAGTTTCGGCCTGCAGGCGCCCATCGCGGGTGAGCACCACCCGGGTGGGCAGCTGCAATTCGCGCCACCACTGGACGTCCGTCAAATCGCCAAAGGTGCAGCACATGGCGATGCCGGCACCCTTGTCGGGTTCGGCCGCCTGGTGGGGCAGCACCGGGATTTCAACGTCGAAGAGCG
>JAITSW010000011.1 GCA_031287505.1 Propionibacteriaceae bacterium | reverse complement strand
GGGGACTGGCTCAACCATGGCCTCTATGGTTGAGGCGCTCGGCGTCGGGCTACCCGACAATGCGGCCATTCCCGCTGTGGACGCTCGCCGCCGGGTGCTGGCCCGAATGGTTGGCCGTCGCATAGTAGACATGGTCCGCGAGGATCTCACCCTTGACAAAGTACTCACCCGCGAGGCATTCGAGAACGCCATAAAGGTCAATGCGGCTATCGGCGGCTCCACAAACGCCGTCATTCATTTGACCGCCATCGCCCGCCGTATGGAGGTGCCGCTCGACATCGAAGACTGGCACAACCTTGCACAGGGTATCCCGACGTTGGTCAACATCCAGCCGTCTGGCGACTACCTTATGCAAGACTTCCATGAGGCCGGCGGCTTGCCCGCCGTCATCCGCGAACTCGCCGAAGCCGGACTCTTACACGACGCCTTGACTGTCACTGGAAAGTCACTTGCCCAAAACAATGCCAAAGCAAAGTGTTACAACCCAGACGTGATCTTCCCAATCGCCGAACCGTTCAAGGCTCATTCCGGCATTGCGGTGCTGCGTGGCAACCTTTGCCCGGAAGGCGCGGTAATCAAGCCATCCGCCGCCGAGCCGCAGTTGCTCAAACACATCGGTCGGGCTTGCGTCTTTGAAGATGTGGACGATCTGCGGGCCCGTGTGGATGACCCCGACCTCGAAGTCACCGCCGACTCGGTGCTCGTGCTCAAGAACTGCGGGCCAAAGGGCTTTCCTGGAATGCCCGAGGTGGGCATGATGCCGATCCCAGCCAAGTTGTTGCGCCAGGGTGTCACCGACATGGTGCGTATTTCTGACGCGCGTATGTCCGGCACGTCCTTTGGCGCAGTGGTGTTACACATTTCACCTGAGGCTGCAGCCGGAGGCATTCTCTCCGTCGTGCGGGACGGGGATGAGATCGAACTCGACGTGGCAGCCCGCCGCCTCGAATTGCTCGTGCCTCCTGAGGAGATCAAGGCTCGGCTGCAGTCCCTGCCGGAGCGGGATCCCAAGGCGACTAGGGGATATGCCAAGCTCTACATCGACTCGGTGAATCAGGCCCACGACGGCTGCGACCTCGACTTCCTGGTTGGAAAGACTGGCAGCGCCGTTCCCCCCGTACAGCATTAACAATTGAAATAACTCCAAGAAAGGAAAGAAAGTGGCATACGAAAACGTGAGGATCTATGTGCCCGTGGGGTCCCTGGGCTCAGGGATCCCCGAGGATGAGATCGACTACGCACTCGCAATGAACCCGCAGGCGATCTCGCTTGACGCCGGTTCCACCGATTCCGGTGCAGCCTACCTGGCCACCGGCAAGTCGAAGAACGACCGCAATTCGGTCAAACATGACCTGGAACTGATCATGGGTGCGCAGATCAAGGCCGGTATTCCGATCCTGATCGGCTCCTCGGGCCAGGCCGGCGGAGACATCAACGTCGACTGGACGCTCGATATCGTGCAGGAGGTGGCGCGCGAGCTGGGATACAGCCCGAAGATCGCGCTGCTCTACTCCGAACAGGATCCAGCGGTGCTCAAGCGCAAGCTTGCCGACGGCAAGGTGCAGGCGTTGGCTCCGATGGGCGAACTGGACGATGCCACCATCGACCGCTGCCTGCATATAGTCGCCCTGATGGGTCCAGAGCCATACTTCAAGGCCTTGGACGCCGGAGCCGACATCATCATCGGCGGGCGGTCCTCCGACCCGGCGGTCATCGCGGCCTTCGCGTTGTGGAAGGGAGCTCCGGCTGGGCCAAGTTGGCATGCCGGCAAGATTGCCGAGTGCGGCGGCCAGGCCACGACGGCCTGCACCGGTCAACGCGGCGTCTTTTTGGAGATTGGCCCCGACTGGTTCGAGGTGGAGCCGGTCGACCCGGATTCCCAGGCGCTCCCAGAGGGTATCTCCGGCCACCTGCTTTACGAAAACAAGAATCCGTGGCTGCTCACCGAACCCGGAGGTCAGGTCGACGTCACCGAGTCCGACTACGTTTCCGTCAGCGACCGGAGGGTTCGCGTAACGGGTACCAAGTGGCTTCCCACCCCGTACACAATGAAGCTTGAGGGTGCCGCTGGCGACCTCTTCCAGACCATCATGATCGTCGGTATCCACGACCCGCTCGTGCTCAATAACGCAGACGAGTTCCACGAGATGATGTCCAAACACCTCAATGAAAGGGCTGCAAAGTCCAGCGGGCTGAGCCCCGACGAGTTCAACATCTCGTTGCGGTTCTACGGTTACAACGGTGTCAGCGGGCGCAAGCCGCCAGCCGGCTCTGTCCCGCTGGAAATCGGCGTGATGTGCGTTGTCACCGCGAAGACCCAGGAACAGGCCAGTCAGATTGCCAAGGCCTGTAACCCGTACTTCTTCCACATGCCGCTGCGCTTAGGGATGGAGATGCCGTCTTGGGGGCTGCCGTTCACACCCGGCGACATCGACCGCGGCCCGGTTTACCAATTCCTACTCAACCACGTCGTCCAAGTGGACGATCCACTCGAATTAGTCAGAATGAAACTGCTTTTCAGCCAGAAGGAGGCCGTAAATGCCTAAGCTCAAAGAAGTCTGCCGCCATATACGTTCCAAGGTCGCCGGCCCGTTCTGGGTCACTACCGACCTGATGTTCGACAGCCAGGATTCATACGACAAGTACTTCGACTCGCCGGCTCTTTCAGCCGAATCGCTGGCCGCGATCTACGATATCGACCCGGCGTCGATCATCTACTACCCAGTTCCAAAGCTCCGTGTGCTTAAGATCTCATACCCGCGCAAAACTCCGCAGGGTTCGGTCGAAGAACGCGACCTGCACTCTGGGCAGCAGTTCACCTACATGCTCGATCTCGAGTTGGGCTGACGATGGGCGACTCGGACGTCGCCCTGGTCACCGGGGCGAACAAAGGGATCGGACGCGAAATCGTCCGGCAGCTCGCTGCCTTGGGGATGCGGGTCTACCTCGGAGCACGAGACGAAGTTCGGGGGCGGGCCGCCGC
>JAITSW010000257.1 GCA_031287505.1 Propionibacteriaceae bacterium | reverse complement strand
GAGCCTCGCATGGTAATTGAACAAATCCCCGAGATGACGCTTAGCCCATTGCGGGTCGTGTTGGACGAAATGGCGAAAGGCACCGCAACGCTGGGCAAGATGGCGGCTAATTCCGGCATCGCCGAAGAGTTATTGCGCGCTGCCCTTGAACATCTAGTCCGCATCGGCAAAGTCGCATCGATTGAGTTGGGTGGCTGCGCTGCCGGGGGCTGTGGCTCATGCCCGCTGCTCCCAATAGGGTGTCACGGCGGAGTCGGCGATCTTCCCACCCGTTCTGGCCCGTTTCTCACCTACGAATTAGCCTGAGCCAAGTAGAATTACTCGGGTGGGCGCCAAAGACTTGCCGATCGGCATATTCGATTCTGGTTTTGGCGGTCTGACGGTAGCCCGATCCATCATCGACAATCTGCCGAATGAAGACATCCTTTACCTCGGCGATACCGCGCGGGCTCCCTATGGCACCAAAACGCTTCCGCGAGTGCGAAAATACGCCCTCGAGTGCCTCGATTATCTCGTCACCTGCGGGGTAAAAGCTTTAGTCGTGGCTTGCAATTCGGCTTCGGCAGCTGTTTTGCATGATGCTCGTGAACGCTACGACGTGCCCGTCGTTGAAGTAATCCTTCCGGCTGCCCGCCGGGCGGCCCGGGTTACCAAGAGCGGTGAAATCGGTGTGATTTGCACCAAGGCAACTGCAATCTCGCAGAGTTATGATGACGCGTTGGCCGCCGTCCCGGACATCGAGCTCACCACCACCGCCTGCCCGCGCTTTGTCGACTTCGTAGAAGCCGGGGTTACTAGCGGCACCGAGCTGCTAGACGTGGCCCGCGAGTACCTTTTGCCCATCCGCGAAGCCGGGATTGACACTCTTATTCTGGGCTGCACCCACTACCCGCTGCTCACCGGCGTCATCTCCTACGTGATCGGCGATAGCGTCACACTCGTGTCGTCCGCAGAAGAATGCGCCAAGGAAGTATTCGCAGAACTCACCGATCTTGACCTGTTGCACTCGCAGCGCCGCGAGCCGTCTCTTCGCTTCCTCACCACGGGTGATCCACAGCAGTTCGCGGGCATCGGCCGCCGCCTAATTGGCGGCTATGTCGATCGTGTTGTGCGGGTGTCCCTCACGTAGGCGTGCATTCAACTCGCAGTCTTCCACAAAAAGGATCCCCAGAGGCGGCAAATGGCGCGGTGGCAAGCACCCGTTTTGCCAGCCGGGACTACAGAAATTATCTCAGGCGTGCATCTTCAGAGGGAATTGTAAGTACATCTACAGCACGGGTGCGGCCAGCGTCGGCGGAGATTCTGTTCCCAACTGGTCAGCGGGTTTCCCTTTCAAATAGGGCTCAGCTCGCCGGGAATGTCATTGCCGCGAGATAAGCTTGCCGCATGAGTTTTTCCCGATCCGGCGGTCGCGCTGCCAATGAGCTTCGCGAAGTGAAAATCACCCGTAATTGGCTCGATCATGCCGAAGGTTCGGCGCTGGTTGAGTTTGGCAGGACGAGGGTGCTGGTGGCGGCCTCCGTTACCGAGGGTGTTCCGCGTTGGCGTAAAGGCTCTGGTTTGGGTTGGGTGACTGCCGAGTATGCGATGCTGCCGCGAGCCACCAATGAGCGCAACGGGCGTGAGTCGGTGAAGGGCAAGATCGGTGGGCGAACGCATGAGATTTCGCGGCTGATCGGTCGTAGCTTGCGGGCGGTTGTCGATTACGGGGCGTTAGGCGAAAACACTATTGCGATCGATTGCGATGTGCTTCAGGCGGACGGCGGCACCCGTACCGCCTCTATAACCGGTGCATATGTGGCGCTGGTGGATGCCCTCGATTGGTTGCGCGGACGCGGTGCGCTCGTGGGGGAGCCGCTGCTGGATTCGGTGGCTGCCGTTTCTGTGGGCGTAGTCGAAGGGAAGGCGTTGCTTGATCTGGAATACGAAGAGGATTCGCGGGCTGAAGTTGATCTGAATGTGGTTGCCACCGGCTCAGGCAAGTTTATCGAGGTGCAGGGAACGGCGGAGGGGGAGCCTTTTGATCGCGCCATGCTCAATCTATTGCTCGATCTGGGTCTGGCAGGTTGCGAAGAGCTGACGCTTAAGCAGTTAGAGGTGTTCGGCAAGTGAGCATTGAACTAAGTGAAGCTGTGAGATCGCGCCCGGTCGTTATCGCCACAAATAACGCACACAAACTTGATGAATTGCGGCGTATTTGGGACGAATCCGGGCTCGTCATCTCCATAGCTTCACTGGGCGACTACCCTGTTTACCCCGAACCCGACGAGAACGCCGGCACTTTCGAGGGCAACGCGCTGATCAAAGCTCGCGCTGCCGCAGCGGCAACCGGCGAAATCGCGGTTGCCGACGATTCGGGTATCGCCGTCGATTTGCTGGGTGGCATGCCGGGGGTGCGTTCGGCCCGCTGGGCCGGTGTTGGCGCCAGCGCGCAAGCCAGCCTTGATCTGCTCATCGCCCAGCTATCAGATACCTCGTTCGAAGAACGCACCGCAAGATTCGTTTGCGCTATGGCGCTCGTCACTCCGCAAGGGGGGGAATACGTGGCTGAAGGTACCATGGAGGGCAATCTCGTCTTAGAACCCAAAGGCGAAAACGGTTTCGGATACGACCCGGTATTTGTGGCCAAGGGGCAGAATTGCACCAATGGCGAGTTAACGCCCGCCCAAAAAGATGCCCTGTCTCACCGCGGCAAAGCCGCCAGAGCTTTGATCCCGTACCTAAAGAAAGTCTTAGCGGGTGTCGAATAGCAACATCCCAAACGTTATTCTCGGCTTGGGAGAATCCGCCCTAAACAACGGGTTCCCACCCTTGCCCCGAGACCATAGACAAGAAGGAACCATATGCAAGCGTATTTAGACTTGCTGGGCCACATATTAGAGCACGGTGTTGAAAAATCCGACCGCACCGGCACCGGCACCCGCAGCATCTTCGGCTATCAAATGCGCTGCGACTTGGCGCGGGGTTTTCCTTTGCTGACTACCAAAAAAGTGCACACGCGCAGTGTTTTCGGTGAGCTTTTGTGGTTCCTCCAAGGCTCGACGAATCTGAAATGGCTGCACGAGAACCGCATCACAATTTGGGACGAATGGGCCGATGAAAAGGGCGAGCTTGGCCCAATTTACGGCTACCAGTGGCGTTCTTGGCCAACTCCCGATGGTCGTCATGTAGATCAGATAAAGGGTGTAATCGACGCGGTCAAAGGCAATCCGGATTCTCGCCGCCACATCGTCTCGGCCTGGAATGTCGGGCAAATAGCTGAGATGGCGCTGCCGCCGTGTCACGCGTTCTTCCAGTTTTACGTGGCGGATGGCAAGCTCTCTTGCCAGATGTATCAACGTTCAGCCGATGTCTTCCTTGGAGTGCCGTTCAATATCGCCTCCTATGCTCTGTTGACGCATATGGTGGCCCAGGTTTGCGATCTGGAAGTGGGGGATTTCGTCCACACCCTCGGGGATGCGCACATCTACCTCAATCACTTCGACCAAGCGCGCTTACAGTTGAGTCGCGAGCCGCGGCTGTTGCCTAAATTGGTGCTCAACGAGGCCGTCAAAGATATCGACGGTTTTACCCTCGAAGACATTGAGGTAACGGATTATGACCCGCATCCGGCGATCAAAGCCCCGATTGCCATTTAGGCTTGTTTCGGCGAGGTAAGGAGTTTGCAATGAAGCTGACGGCTATCGCAGCAGTAGCCCGCAACGGTGTCATTGGTGTCGCGGGTGGTATGCCTTGGAGGATTCCGG
>JAITSW010000235.1 GCA_031287505.1 Propionibacteriaceae bacterium | reverse complement strand
TGGGCTGTATTAGTTACCTAGGAGGGTAAATGGTTGGTGGTAGTGCAATTCGCGGCAGCCGGGTAGGTGCCGGTCCGATGGGAGAAGCTGAGCGTGGTGATGCTGCGCCTCGTTCCTTTGTCTCATATTTTTGCGCGAACGCCCATGAGACTCGTCCCGCTTTTGCGGCTGATGCTGTGATTCCAGAGCTTTGGGAGTGCCCCAAGTGTGGTCTTCCGGCAAATCTGGATAGTGAGAATCCTCCGCCACCGCCGAAGAACGCTCCATACAAGACACACTTGATGTATGTGCAGGAGCGTCGCAGTGCCAAAGAAGCCAAGACAATCTTGAAGGAAGCAGTCGCAGGCCTACGGGCTCGCCGGGCTGCCGGCGAGGTTATCTACTGAGACAAGGTCAAAACCCGCACTCAAAATATGGGATGTTGGCGGCGGCTTGTCGGTCTGCCAGCCAAATAGTCTTCGACAGGCCGCGCACTTGCCCGGCGGGCATCCCCTCGTCGCCGGCTAGCGCCTGTGGGAATACCTCGGCGAGTTCAGACCCAGCAGCGAGCATCCAAACCTCCTGAGAGTTCGAGAGGTGTTTTTCCGTCAGAGCTAAACGCTCACCGCTGCCATCTTCTTTCGGGATGATAGCGACCGCGCGGCCGGGGGTGATTTCTTGATGCGCGGCGGAAAGCCCCCCGACACCGCCGACGGGGCTGACTTCCAAGATGCAGATATCGAACTGGGTATCACCCAATTCTTTAGAGTAGCTATCTGCCGCAACTGCAGGGTCAATTGAAGCTTCTGCGGCTGGCAGCGAATGCACCCGGGCTGGGTCGAAGGAAATATGCCCGGCGAAGAGCGCCAAAGTAGAACCTGCCATCCGCATATGCGAATCTGTGGATACAAAGTTATCGCCCGAGAACCACACTTCCAACGCCGAGGCATCAACAGCAGAGGCTTCTAGAGCCGGGGCTAAGGTACGGTAGACCTTCCGAGCGAGAGACCCATGGCTAAGGCACAGCTGCGGAATCCTGCCTTCTGCTTGAAGTTCTAGCAGTTTGTTAACAGCACGTGCGGCAGTGCGTTCGGCCAAGTCATCGATATCGAGGTGCCGGATTAGTTGCATGCGTGGCATATGAGCTTTCAAATAGGTGTCCAGCTAGTTTAGCCGAACCCCTCTATTCGCGTAAGGCTCGCCCTTTAACGGACGATGGGCACCCAACTGGTGGATGCCCATCGAGACGGATCGCCGCTTATTCGGTGACTAGCCGCGGCTCGTTTGCCATGTCTTCTTTGGTGAGCATGGGTTGATCGATACGCATCTTGTAGAACGAACGCCAAGCCATGTAGACCGAAGCCACAAAGAACACCGCAGATAGGGTGATGGTGATGATGTCGCCGTTTGCGCTAGCCCGCAGGGACTCAGCCAAGGTGACCGCCAACATGCCGAACAGCGTGGTGAACTTGATGACCGGGTTCAATGCCACCGAAGAGGTGTCCTTGAACGGGTCGCCAACCGTATCGCCGACGATGGAAGCGTCATGAAGCTCGGTGCCCTTGGCGTCGAGGTCAACTTCCACGATCTTCTTTGCGTTGTCCCAGGCACCACCGGCGTTAGCCATGAAGATGGCTTGGTAGAGGCCGAAGATAGCGATCGAAATCAAGTAGCCGACGAAGAAGAACGGCTCCAAGAATGCGAAAGACAGCGTTGCAAAGAAGATACCCAAGAAGATATTGAACATACCGTTCTGGGCGTATTCGGTGCAGATTTCCACAACCCGACGAGAATCCTCAACTGAGGCTTTCTCTGAGGAGGTATCAAGATGGATGTGGCCTTTGATGTACTCCACAGCGCGGAAAGCGCCTGTGGTTACTGCCTGCATCGAAGCTCCGGAGAACCAATAGATGATGGCGCCGCCGGCGAGCAAACCAAGGAGGAATGGCGTGTGCAGCAAGGAGAGCTTCTCCATGTATTCCGGAGCCAGCTCGTGGGTAAGCGCGATAATGATCGAGAAGATCATCGTCGTCGCGCCTACCGCGGCAGTGCCGATGAGCACCGGCTTTGCCGTGGCCTTGAAGGTGTTGCCAGCGCCGTCGCCAGCCTCAAGCAAGTGCTTGGCTTGGGCAAACTTGGGTTCTATACCGAACTCGTCTTTCAGTTCCTTTTCGATATTCGGGACGGACTCGATGCGGCTGAGTTCGTAAACGGACTGGGCGTTATCGGTAACCGGGCCGTAAGAGTCAACGGCAATTGTGACCGGCCCCATGCCGAGGAAGCCGAAGGCGACCAAACCGAGCGCGAACACCGACGGAGCCAGCATGAGCGTAGCGTCAATGCCGGTAGAGACTAGATAGGAGCCACCCATCAGCGCGATGATTGCCAAACCAATCCAGTAGGCCGAGAAGTTGCCGGCAACCAAACCGGAGAGGATATCCAGCGAAGCGCCACCCTCTTTTGCCGACTTGACGACTTCTTCAACGTGCTTTGCCTTAACGCCGGTGAAGACCTTCACCAGTTCGGGGATGAGCGCGCCGGCGAGAGTGCCGAAGGAGATAATCAGCGAGAGTTGCCACCATAGTGCCGTGTTGCCGCCCAGATCGGGAATCAAGAGGTAGGAGGCGACGAAGGTGAGCACAATGGAAACTACCGAAGTGATCCACACCAGCGAGGTGAGCGGAGTCTCAAATTCCATTTCGTCCGAATTCGCGAACTTGGAGTTGGAAATGAGGGTGTTTACCGCATATGAGAGACCAGAGGCAACCAACATGATGGCGCGGATGAAGAAGATCCACACCAGCAGTTGCCCTTGAAGCTCATGCCCGTGAACAGCCAGCAAAATGAAGGAGACCAATGCGACGCCAGTCACGCCATAGGTTTCGAAGCCGTCAGCCGAGGGGCCAACCGAATCACCGGCGTTGTCGCCGGTGCAGTCTGCGATGGTGCCCGGGTTGCGGGGATCGTCCTCGCCAATCTTGAAGACGATTTTCATCAAGTCAGAGCCGACGTCGGCAATCTTGGTGAAGATACCGCCGGCGATACGCAGCGCCGAAGCGCCAAGGGACTCGCCAATGGCGAAGCCGATGAAGCATGAGCCGGCAATATTGCCGGGAAGGGCGAGGAGGATGAAGAGCATCATGATCAGTTCGGTGGAGATCAGCACCATCCCGATGCTCATTCCCGAGCGCAATGGGATAACCGAGACCGGATAAGGCTTGCCAGGTAGCGACGCGTGTGCGGTGCGCGAGTTGGCAAAGGTGTTTAGGCGGATGCCGTACCAGGCAATGCCGTACGAGCCAGCCATGCCTATAACCGAGAAGAGCAACACGATTACGACGCGACCCCAGCCGGTATCTGTCAGGAAGCCGAAGTAAACGGCGATGATGGCGCCGATGAAGGCGAAAAGAATAAGCAGAAACTTGCCTTGCTTCACCAGGTAGGCCTTGCAGGTCTCATAGATGAGCTCGGAGATCTCTTTCATCGACTGGTGTACCGGCTGCTTCTTCAGCTGTAGGTAGCTGACCAAGCCGAAGGCGAATCCAGCGAGGCAGATTACGACGCCAATAAGCAGCAGGGTGTATCCGTTGATGCCGTTAAGGGTGACCGCTGATAAATCAGGTACACACAGGTCGACTTCGGATGCGGGTTTGTCGGGGCATTGGGCAGGGGCTCCGTTACCTGCGCCACCAGCAGTACAGGCGGTTATCGCCAGTGCCGCGAGGGCGATCACTCCAAGCAGTGCAGAGCGCACTTTCTTGGAGACTGATTTGTTGTGGTTAGTCACTTTTGGTCCTTTGTATGACTGTTGGTGCGTTTGTGGGTTGCACAAGACCCAGTTTCCCGCGCGCAGTGAAAAACTAGGCAAAGGCAATGGCTCATCAGAACGCCCTGAAGAGCCGCCCATAGCATAGCCTGAATGTGTGACAAGGCCATTTGCCGTGTCTTGGCGTTCCAGCATGTGACATTCTTGTAATTTCTCCCATGACTAGGGGCAAAGCGAAATCGCAGCCGTTTGGCCATTAACGGGCGAGAAGGAAGCGCGACTATGGCAAATATGGTAAGAATAATGTTGTGAAAAACAATCCGGGCCAAGATATGGAAGCAGAAGAACAGGGTGACGCCTCGACGCGCGCCCAGGTTTTGGCTTCAATTCTTGAATTCGGCCCGGCGACCGCAGGCGGTCTCGCCACTAGGTTGCAACTCACTCCGGCGGCTATTCGAAGGCATCTCGTGGTCCTGATTGAGAGCGGCCAGTTGGTTGCTTCTCAGGAACGTGTTTACGGGCATCGCGGACGGGGGCGTCCGGCATCCGTTTTTTCCCTCACCGATGAAGGCCGGGCTCAGTTCTACCAGGCCTATGACAAGTTGGCCATCAACGCCCTGGCATTTTTGGAAAAGCTTGGAGGCGAGGCGGCCGTTACCGAATTCGCCAATCAAATCACCGAAAAAGTGGTGGTGAAATACAACGAGATTCGTCC
>JAITSW010000114.1 GCA_031287505.1 Propionibacteriaceae bacterium | reverse complement strand
ACACCTCCCGCGACAGTGTTGGATGCCCGTAGACGACCACCCGTTTGACTTCGCCGGCCAGCCTCGAGGCCAATACCAGGCGCCCGCACGAGAGGGCTGCCCCAAAACGGGCATTGCTCGACGGCTCGGCTATCAGCGGATATCCAGTCGCCGCAGCCAACCCGGCAGCCTCGGCGCCGACCAGCGGGTCGGCGTCCCCACAGATAACGACGGTTTCGCGAACGGGTTTGAACGCCACCGGCTCGACGTGCTTTGACTGCCGCCGCAGCACCGGGGTCGCCCGATGCAGCAAAATATCGCTCCGGTGTGCCAGTGGCTCGGACAAGTGGACATTGAGGTGGACGGGGCCGGGTCGCTCACCGAGGACGCCCCGGGAGGTAAGAACCGCCCGCGCTGCCTGCGCTGCCCAAGAATGCGGGTCGCCGGCAGCCGAGATGTGGGTCTGCCAGCGCGCGAAGCCGCCGAAAATCTTGGCCTGGTCGGTGGTTTGGCTAGCTCCGAAACCCGCCCAGGAGGCCGGTCGGTCAGCTGTGATGGCGATCAGCGGAATTTGGCTGTGCGAGGCTTCCATGATGGCCGGCAGCAGGTTACCCGCCGCAGTCCCCGAGGTGGTGACGACGGCAGCTGGCCAGCCGCTCGATTTCGCCAGGCCCAAAGCCAAGAACCCGGCACCGCGTTCGTCAACCCGCACGTAAGTGTGGACTAAGCCGTCCCGGTCGGCCTGCCAAGCGGCCAAGGCCAGCGGAGCGCTGCGCGACCCAGGGGAAATAACGATATGCGAAACGCCTTGCGCCGCCAACTGCTCAATGACCGCCGCTGCGGCGCCTTGCGAATCAGACATAGCTACCCACCTTTCCGCGCTGCCTCTATGTTAGCCAGCACGCCCTGCAGCCTGCGTTCCCACTTGGCGCGAGTAGCGCTAGGGGCTTCCCACGCTTCAGGCTCGGCGACCTCAACATCGGCAAGTCGAAGCTCGCCGTCCACTGCCGACAACGGAGTGGACACCACGTCTTTAACCAGCAAACGCGAGGTGTTTAGCCCACACGCATAGGGCAATTCGGGAAGCGCGGCGGCGAGGGCCAATCCTGCCCGCAGGCCTACCGAGGTTTCCAGTGCCGACGAGACCACTACCGGCAAGCCGAGCCGCTGCGCCAACGCCAAGGCCTTGCGCACACCGCCCAGGGGCTGCACTTTCACCACGGCAATATCGGCGGCTTCGGCATCGACCACCCGCTGCGGGTCATCGGCACGCCGGATTGACTCATCGGCGGCCACCAGGATGTTTGCCCCGCGACGGGCAAGTTGCAGGCGTAGCTCGGCGAGTTCCCCGACACTGGCGCAGGGCTGTTCGGCATATTCCAGTTCGAAACCGTTTAGGCGGCGCAAGCGCGTCAAGGCCTCTTGCACGTTCCAAGCGCCGTTGGCGTCAACGCGCACTTTGCCGCCGGCCCCCAGGGCATCTCGCACGGCTTCCACCCGTTCAATGTCTTGCGAGAAATTCTGCCCGCTTTCGGCTACCTTCACCTTCGCCGTCCGACAGCCAGAACTCGCCACAATCTGATGGGCTTGCCCGGGATCAACAGCGGGAACCGTGACATTTACCGGGATGCGCTGGCGCAACGGCGGTGGAAAACCTTCGGTGGCCATCTCTAGGGCAGCGTCCCACCACAAACCAATCTCCGGATAGGCATATTCGGCGAACGGACTCCACTCCGCCCAGCCAGCCGGTCCGCGGAAGAGCAAACCCTCGCGCGTGGTAACACCGCGAAAACGCGTCCGCATCTCAATGGAGTAGACCCGGAAATCACTGAGCTGGTCAAGAATAGCCATGGTCTAGGGAATCACCATTCCGGCAAAAAGCCCCAACGCCACCACTGCTTCGGCAAGACCGGTCTGCTTGAGCACTTTGACCAACGCAAAACCGGTTGCGCCCCGCAGCACGGCGAGCACCGGCTGGGCGGCAAGCGGAATCCCCGCCACGGCCGCTAAACCCCGGCAATGGCGGGACAGCGCGATACCGCCAACCCCCACGACGGCAACTGCCACCGAGAATGCGTAGCCCAAACGCGTCCATTTATCACCCAGCCGAGTGGCCAAGGTGAGCTTTCCAGCTTCGATGTCGCTGGGAATGTCGCGCAGGTTGTTCGCCACCAGAATGGCCGTGGCAAAGAGCCCGATTGTGATGGATGCCCAGAGCGTCGCCCAGGTGAGATAGCCAGTCTGAATGAACACCGTTCCCCCGACGGCCACCAAGCCAAAAAACACGAAGACGAATATCTCGCCCAAGCCCAAATAGCCGTAAGGGTGCTTTCCGCCGGTATAAAACCAAGCCGCCAATACGCAGGCGGCACCCACCAAGACCAGCCACCACTGCGCCGTGACAACCACCACTGCCAGGCCGGAGACCATCGCGAGTCCGAAACAGCCCAGAGCCACCGCCAATACCGCTTTCGGCTTCACTAGCCCAGAACCCACCAGCCGCAGGGGGCCGACCCGCTGCGCATCGGTGCCGCGAATACCGTCGGAGTAGTCGTTGGCGAAATTGCAGCCGATCTGAAAGGCCAACGCCACCACCAACGCCAAGGCTGCCAGCAACAGGTTGAAGGCACGCTCATGCCAGGCGATAGCGCTGCCAGCCAGCACCGGAGAGATTGCAGCCGGAAGAGTGCGCAGCCGAGCGCCCTCAAGCCATTCGCCTACCCTGGCCATAAACTCTGAACCCTCATCGGTTTTCCCAATCGGCTAAACCCCGAATCTGTTTGGGGCGACATCTGGCTTGGCCTCGTCCTGCCAATGCCGACGTAGCCCAACCCGGTCTATTTTCCCACTATCTAAAAGGATTCGCCCGGTGTATGTGCGGACTTCTTTGGGAACGGCTGCCTTTTCCAGCCGACCAGCCAGCTGACCGGCGATTCGGGCTAGCGAAAGCGGGCGCTGCGAAAGGGCCACTATTTTCACCCCAAAGCGTTCATCTGGAACATCTAGCAACACCACCCGTTCGCCGGCGCCGATTCCAAACACGCCATCTGCGATTTGCTGGGCAGCAGCTAAATCCACGTTTTCCCCACCCGAGACCACCACATCATCCTGCCGTCCGCCGAGATAGAGCTTTCCCTCCTTGACCGTGCCCAAATCGCGGGTCATAACCCGCTTGCCCTGCAATGTGGCCGCAGTGAGTTCGGGGTTGAGCCGGTAGCCGCTAAAGGCCATCTCCCCGCTCAGTGCCACCCGCCCATCCACAATTTCCAAACCCACCCCCGGTAGCGCAACCCTGTCATAGACGCAGCCCCCGCAGGTCTCGCTCATGCCATAGGTAATCACCACCCGCAGGCCGGCCTCAGCGGCCGCCTCCAGCATTCCAGCGGGAATCGCCGAACCGCCGAGCAGGATGGCATCGTAACTGGCCAAGGCCTCCACCAGCTTGGGATCTTTCAATGCTCGATGAAGTTGGGCCGGGACGAGCGAAAGGTAGCTTCGTTCGCCAAGAACCGGCAGATTCCGCAGGGAAGGGTCGCAAAATGAAGTGCCTTTGCCCCCGACGAGCCCCCGGGCGACAGTCATCATTCCGGCCACGTGATGCGTTGGCAGCGCGCATACCCACCGGCCTGCCCCGCCCAGCCACGCATGTGAGGCTTCCACCGAGAAGCGGATAGCGTCAGCGCTCAGCACGGCGCCCTTCGGATTTCCCGTGGTGCCCGAAGTGGCAATCACCACCGCGGCATCGGGATATTCGAGCGGCTCGGTCGGCCGCAACATCTCAAGGTACGGCTGAGCCGCAAGCTCGGGGACGATGCCCACCACAGCTTCTCCAGCCAGGGCGGCACGCAGCCCCGCAACAATTTGCGTACCGCCGATTACCTCAAGATTCACCCGTTCAGGGTACATTAGGTGCATGCTTCGGGTAGTCGCTGTAATCGCAGTCGTTGCGCTGACGGTCTATTGTCTGATCGAATTAGTGCAGGCTGATCCGTTAAAAGTCCGGGTGATGCCAAAGTGGCTTTGGGCCGGCGCAATCATTTTACTCCCCGGTATCGGAGCCCTGTGCTGGATGATTTTCGGACGCCCGGTCTCCGGCGGCGGAGGAGGCGGCGGCAAAGACCCCGGCCCGATCGCCCCGGATGACGATCCGGCTTTCTTGCGTTCGCTAAGGCAAAAGACCCGCTAAACCGGGCTCTACCATCCGTCATTCTTGCTCGGACGAGTCACTCCCTATCAAACTCAACCGGCATTCGAAAACGGGTGAACTCGAAGTTCAAGCCACAATCGGCTGCGAACGCGGGAATCCGTCCCCGCTTTCCCGCGAGATGAAGGGCGGCAGACACCGCCAGTGGTGAACCGCAGGTCGTAATAGCGCTTCCCTGCGGGGCAAAAAGGGCGACAAGGCAACGGCTCGGAGGAGCCACAGCGGACAGGTGCCAACTCGGTGCCGAGTCCAGTCGCTCAGCCCATAGGCGCAAAACCCCGGCAGCCGCATGCTGGAAAGGCCAACTCAGTGCCGAGTCCAGTCGCTCAGCCCGTCTTTGTCGAATTCCCCGTCTGGCCACACTGCCCGAACGATGCCGGCAGCCGCCAGGGCTTTGCGGCAACCTGGGCAGGGCTGATCGGTGATATATGCGACAGCTCCCTGGGTGTCGTGGGTGGCGTACAGCAGCGCGTTTACCTCGCCGTGTATGGCGATGCAAAAGCCCGGAGTGCCGGGACGGTCATAGTCGCCCAGGCCGGGGATCTCGTCATAGCTCAGCTGACCCCGGGGACAGGCGCCTTCGAGGCAATCGGGAAGGCCGGATGCGGCGCCGTTGTAACCGGTCGCGATTATCCGGCGGTCAAGCACCAACACCGCCCCCACCCGGCGCCTACTGCACTTTGCCCGCGCCGCCACCGCCTTGGCGATACCGAGGAAATACTCGTCCCAAGACGGGACGGTGATATTGGCAACCATACCTGCGGCCTTTCTCTTTTGGCATATTTTAGAGCTGCCCGCAGGCAAACTGCGGACTTTTGCCTATTTGTCCCAACGCTTGTCATTCGTGCCAGGTGTCGCCGACAACTTGGGAGACATCTGGAATCGACGAGAGCACTTTCGCGTCCGCCAAGAAGACGGCCATAGCCTGCCATTGAGCCGGATCAAGGCTTTTCGACGCCTTCCCGTCTTTGAGCATAATCTTGAGCGTCGCACCCAAGGTGGCCTTGGCAGCTTTTTTGGCTTGCTCGGTCATATCTGGAATGTACTTGGCGGCAGTTTCCACAGCGGCACTCTGATCAGCGGCAGTGGCATCAATACCCTTGGCCATTGCCTCGGCTACCCATTTCGCGATCTCGGGGTGTTCGACGACGAAGCTGCGGGTGGTGAACAGCGAAGCTCCAACGAGCGGAGGCGCGGACCCCTCGGTAATGGGCAGCGCAATCACGTTCACCCCCGCCAGCTCAAACTGGACAAAGTCGTTGTTGATGAAACCCACCGAGGCATCGATCTTGCGAGTGGGCAACGCCGCTTGCTGGGTGTAGCCAATCT
>JAITSW010000159.1 GCA_031287505.1 Propionibacteriaceae bacterium | reverse complement strand
AGGCTGGCGAAGCCGCCGATATCAAGCCCGGCAACAATCTCCCGCTGCGCAATATCCCGGTAGGCACCGTGATCCATGCGGTGGAGTTGCGTCCCGGTGGCGGAGCGAAGCTTGGCCGTTCTGCCGGTGCCCGTATCCAGTTGATCGCCCGTGAAGGCAAGATGGCGACCTTGCGTCTGCCGTCGGGCGAAATGCGCATGGTGGACGTCCGCTCTCGGGCAACTGTTGGCGAAGTCGGCAACGCCGAGCAGAGCAACATCAACTGGGGTAAAGCTGGTCGCAGCCGCTGGAAGGGTATTCGCCCAACCGTCCGCGGTGTCGCGATGAACCCCATCGATCATCCGATGGGCGGCGGTGAGGGTAAGACCTCCGGCGGCCGTCACCCGGTATCCCCGTGGGGCAAGCCGGAAGGCCGCACCCGTGATAAGAACAAGGCGAGTTCTCGTCTGATAGTCCGCCGCCGTAAGTCCGGCAAGAAGCGTAAGTAGGAGGGGAAAGTCAGATGCCACGTAGTCTAAAAAAGGGTCCGTTCGTTGACGGTCATTTGGCCAAGAAGGTCGATGCCCAGAATGCTAAAGGCACCCACCAGGTAATCAAGACTTGGTCACGTCGTTCTATGGTGATTCCGGACATGATCGGCCACACCATTGCAGTGCATGACGGTCGCAAGCACGTCCCGGTATTCGTCACAGAGTCGATGATCGGCCACAAGTTGGGCGAATTTGCGCCCACGCGTACCTATCGCGGCCATATCAAGGACGACAAGAAAGCGCGTCGGCGCTAGAGCTTAGGAGCAATAGATAATGAGTAAAGTAGAGCGGCCGACGCGTCGCAGTGCGCTGCTCGGGGATCGTCCTGGCTCATACGCGATCGCCAAGCATGTGCGGATGTCCCCGACGAAGGTTCGCCGAGTCATTGACATAGTCCGCGGGTTGGATGCCCCCGCCGCGCTAGACATCTTGAAGTTTGCCCCGCAGGCAGCGGCAGAGCCGGTTTACAAGGTAGTGGCTTCCGCTGTTGCCAATGCCGAGACTTCTGAGGGCCTGCGTGCAGACCAGCTGTTTATCTCCCAAGCATTTGTAGACGAAGGTATGACTCTTCGTCGCATTCGGGCGCGGGCCAAAGGTTCAGCGAGCCGCATTTTGAAGCGCGCTAGCCATATCACTGTCGTTGTCGAGCCGAGGAACGGAGCATAGTTATGGGGCAGAAAGTTAATCCCAATGGCTTCCGCCTGGGGATCACCACGGATCACACTTCTCGCTGGTTTGCGGACAAGGATTATTCCGCTCTGGTAGACGAAGATGTCAAAATCCGCCGTTTCCTGACGAAAAATCTGGAACGGGCCGGTGTCTCCAGTATTGAGGTCGAACGCCGTGGCGAGCGAGTGTCAATCTTCTTGCACGCTGCCCGTCCGGGTATCGTCATCGGCCGCAATGGTGCTGAGGCAGAGCGGGTTCGCGCTGATCTGGAAAAGATCACCGGAAAACAAGTTCAGCTCAACATCTTGGAGGTCAAGAATCCCGAGACCGATGCGCAGTTGGTAGCCCAAGGTGTTGCCGAGCAGCTCGGTGCCCGTGTGGCTTTCCGCCGGGCGATGCGCAAAGCACAGCAATCCGCAATGCGGGCGGGAGCTCTAGGTATCCGGATTCAGTGTTCTGGCCGTCTAGGCGGCGCTGAAATGAGCCGTTCCGAGTTCTACCGCGAGGGCCGCGTTCCGCTGCACACCTTGCGTGCGGATATTGACTATGGCTTTTATGAGGCCCGTACCACCTTCGGCCGTATCGGTGTGAAGGTTTGGATCTACAAGGGCGATGTTTCTGGTAACCGCAACGAGCGGATGGCTCAGAAAGCCGCCCGCCAGGCTGCCGGCGGCCGGGCTCGCCCAGGTCGTGGCCCACGTCGCGAGGGTGGTCGTCCTGATCGCAACGAGCGCGGGGGACGTCGTCGTCAAGAGGGTGCAGCTGAGGGCGCTACTCCAGCCACCCCTAGTGTCGAGGAGGCGGGCGCCTGATGTTGATTCCCCGCAGACTTAAGCACCGTAAACAACACCACCCTACCCGTCGTGGTACGGCTAAGGGCGGCACCAAGCTGGCCTTTGGCGATTACGGTATCCAGGCTTTGGAGTCTTCTTACCTGACCAATCGCCAGATTGAGAGTGCCCGTATCGCTATGACTCGCCACATCAAGCGTGGCGGTAAGGTCTGGATAAATGTATATCCAGATCGTCCCCTGACGAAGAAACCCGCCGAAACCCGCATGGGTTCGGGTAAAGGTTCGCCGGAATGGTGGATTGCAAATATCAAGCCAGGCCGGGTGCTTTTTGAGCTTTCCGGTGTAACCGAGGAAGTGGCTCGCGAAGCTATGCGCCTTGCGATTCACAAGCTGCCCTTCAAGGCCCGGTTCATCAAGCGTGAAGTCGGTGATATCTGATGGCTGAAATGTCAGCAGCACAATTGCGCGGTCTGAGCCGCGACGAGCTCAATGCCAGAGTTATTGAGCTAAAAGAAGAACTGTTCGGGTTGCGCTTTGCCGCGGCTACCGGGCAGTTGGAGTCCCATGGACGTCTGCGCGAGGCCCGCAAGGACATCGCCCGGGTTTACACAGTCCTTCAGGAACGCAACCTCGGCATCATCCCCGACCCCGACGAGGTGAGTGAGTAATTATGAGTGAGCAGCAGATTGAGCGCGGAGCCCGGCGTGTGCGTGAAGGCATCGTCGTCTCCGACAAAATGGATAAGACGATCGTGGTGACGATTGAGCAGCGGGCCAAGCACCCGTTGTACGGAAAGATCATCACCAAGAATCGCCGGTTGAAGGCCCACGATGAGGGCAACACCGCTGGTGTCGGCGATCGCGTCCGGGTGATGGAGACTCGTCCAACCTCCGCTACAAAGCGCTGGCGTTTGGTCGAGATCGTCGAGAAGGCTAAGTGAGGAAACGATGATCCAGCAGGAGACGCGGCTAAAGGTCGCCGACAATACCGGTGCAAAGGAATTGCTTTGCATCCGCGTATTGGGCGGTTCTAAGCGCCGCTACGCCGGGCTTGGCGACATGATTGTCGCCACCGTAAAGGATGCAATCCCAGGCGGCAACGTGAAAAAGGGCGAGGTTGTTCGCGCGGTGGTAGTACGCACTGTGAAATCGACTCGTCGCGCTGATGGCTCTTATATCAAATTCGATGAGAACGCCGCAGTTATTTTGAAAGCTGACGGAGATCCCCGCGGTACCCGTATCTTTGGCCCCGTTGGCCGTGAGTTGCGTGAAAAGAAGTACATGCGCATCATTTCGCTAGCGCCGGAGGTGTTGTAAGTGGCAAATTCACTCCATGTGAAGAAGGGCGACCACGTGTTGGTTATCGCCGGCAAAGACAAGGGTCGTAAGGGGGAGATCCTCTCCGTTGATCCGGGCGCTGGCCGCGTGGTGGTTCAAGGCGTCAACGTGGTCAAAAAGCACCGCAAAGAGCAGCCTAATCAACAGACCCGCACCAGCACTCCGGGTGGCATTATCACCGCCGAAGCTCCCATCGATGCTTCGAACGTTCAGCTTTTGGTAAAGGTGGACGGAAAAGATGTGCCCACGCGTGTGGGTTTCGTTCGCAAAGAGGTTACCAAGAAGCGTGCCGACGGTACCGAATACACCGGGTATCGCAGTGTTCGCATCGCCCGCAAGACCGGAAGGGAGATCTGATGGCTGACACAGTTGCTCAAACCCGCACCTTGCCTCGCCTTCAGGCGAAGTATCGTGAAGAGATCGCCCCGTCCTTGTTAAAGGAATTTGGCTATGCGAACGTCATGCAGATTCCTTCCTTGACGAAGATCATCGTCAACATGGGTGTTGGCGAGGCGGCTCGCGATTCAAAGGTTATTGATAGGGCGGTCAGCGATTTGACGCTGATCACCGGGCAAAAGCCGGTTGTCACCAAAGCCCGTAAGTCCATCGCCCAGTTCAAATTGCGTGAGGGGATGCCTATTGGTGCCCACGTCACGCTTCGCGGCGATCGGATGTGGGAGTTTGCCGATCGGTTGCTCACCTTGGCTTTGCCCCGTATCCGTGACTTCCGCGGCCTGTCGGCCAAGCAATTCGATGGTCGTGGCAACTACACCTTCGGCTTGACCGAGCAGGTCATGTTCCATGAGATCGACCAGGACAAAATCGACAAGCTTCGCGGCATGGACATCACTTTCGTGACGACTGCTGTGAACGACGATGAAGGCCGTGCGTTGCTTAAAGCTTTGGGTTTCCCGTTCAAGGCTCCTGAAAATGACAATGAAGAGAAGAAGGCCAAGCGTCCGGCTTATAAGGGCAAGAGGAGTAAGTGAGCTAATGGCAAAAACTGCGCTAAAGGTTAAGCAATCCCGCAAACCGAAGTTTAGTTCTCGGGCTTACACCCGTTGCAATCGCTGTGGTCGTCCGAAGTCGGTCTACCGTGCATTTGGCTTGTGCCGCATCTGCTTGCGCGAGTTGGCCCACCGCGGCGAGCTTCCCGGCGTAACAAAGTCCTCCTGGTAAACAAACACA
>JAITSW010000042.1 GCA_031287505.1 Propionibacteriaceae bacterium | reverse complement strand
AGAGGCGTTCGCGTTCTGTTAAAGACCCGTCTACCCAGTAGATCGAATCAGGCTGGGTCAACTCGGCAACACCTGCCACCCAAGTCAATAGTTCTTCCGGCGCGTTGTCTGGCGCGTTTAGGATTGCAGTCGCCGTTTCCACCATTTATATCTCCTTATGAGCGTTCAGTTTGCTTCTCGCGGTTCACTTCGCACAGCGATGAAACACTAGGTATCTTACTGCCTGCTTTTAAGAGCCATTCTCAGTGCCAGTATAAATTTGGCACTAGAGTGCAATACTTGTCAGCATTCTCTCTTGCAAATAGGCGCTAGGAAGAGTGGAAAACCCCGATCTTTCAATCAGATTTTGCTCAGCGCGCCAGGAGGGATTCGAACCCCCAACCTTCTGATCCGTCGTTTGGCGGGGCAGCCGCGCTAGCTGAAATCATCCAATTTCCGCAAACCAAAGCGGCCTAGACGCTCTCTGGTGAACCATTGAGGATGGATATAAGAGAAAAATCGACGCCCGCCGCCTGGTCTTGCCCTGTGGCCGGCTGGCTAACCTATTTGCAATCAGCGGGACAATCCCCTGAGACCGTCCGCTCGCGCGGCGACCACCTACGCCGCACAGCGCGAGGAGTTAAAGAATCTCCCCTGGACATCGAGACCGCCGAACTAATCAGCTGGCTAGGCGTGCAAAGCTGGAAGCGCGAAACCCGCCGCAGCGTCTATGCGTCGCTGAAAAGCTTCTTCCGGTATTTGGCGATCTCAGGGCTCCTGAGCTTCGGGAGGCGCTGGCCGGCGGGGTATTCTCCGCTAGTCGAGACAGGTTCCGCTAGAGCCATATCGAGAATCCTCTAGCCCAACTTGACTTGATTGTGCAAGGCAGGCTAGCATAGACTTGTGAAACGCAGGGAACTCGAACAGAGAATCGCCAGGATCGCCAAAGCCAAGGGGCTGCAAACCTCCTACAGCGAAGGCGGCAACCACACGAAGTTGACAGTCGGGAACGTCGTCACGTTCATTCCCCGCCACAGCGAAATCAACGAGGACACTGCCAAAGGGATTCTCAAGAGCGTAAATGGAGCATCATGAAACTCACGGCGAAATGCCACCGTTCCGGCAACTGGTGGGCCATAGAAGTACCCGAAATCCCCGGCCTGTTCACCCAAACACGGCGGCTAGACCAAGTGGAGGCCATGGTTCTCGACGCGGTTTCCATGCTTGACGAACAGCCGGAAGAAGGCTTTTCAGTGACCGTCGTCCCAGAGCTGCCCGGCGAGATTGAGGCATTCATCCAAGACCTGAAAGAAGCACATTCCCGACTCCTAAAAGCGGAGAAGGAGACTGCGCGGATCAACCGGGCTGCGGCTAAGAAACTATCCGACGAAGGACTGCCGCTCCGCGACGTGGGCGCGATCCTCGGAGTGTCGCATCAGCGGGCGTCGCAGCTTGTAAACGCTTAAACGCAGAAGTGTGCCCCTCCCGCATTATGCGGGAGGGGCACACTGTGTTTGTGTGTCTAGTCGATGAGTTCGCCGATTTGGCGGTATTCGTCGGCGAGGTTGTTGTCGGGGATGTTGTCTTGTTCGCTGTCGGATTCAGTGGCCGTCGAGGTCTCCCAGCGCGCCCAGGCGGTCTTCGATGATCAGCAGAGCATCCCCAATCCACAAGGCGGCTTGGTGATGCTCTTCCGGAGTGAGGTCGCGACCCACAGAGGTTTTGACTGATTGCCAAGGCTACGGCCCTGGATTCACCAAAGGCACAAGGCGGCTATCACCTGAGGGAAAGGCGCCTTGGAGGGCACGCCAAGATGCGTTCGGAATGGGGCGCATCGACGAGCTGCTTGACGCTCACGAAATCGAGTTCTACGAGAAGTTCACCAAGAGATACAGTGGTCGTCTTATAGCTAGATCTGTAAGCACAAGCAGAAGTTCCACAAATGATTTCGTTTGTGTCAATCTTGTGACGTGTTGCAAATTTGGCACGTTTAAACTTTATTACGACTTGGCATAAGCTTGCGACATGACCATAGCAGCAGTTCAGGCAGGGCGCATTTACGAGTTCGGCCTATCAGACAGACTCCGCGCAGCTCGCGAATCAGCAGGTTTTGATATGAGATCGTTCGAGACCCTCACAGGAATAAGTAAGGGAAGTATCTACAACTATGAGGCTGGAAAGACACGCCCTCGCCGTCCGCAGATTCTGGCCTGGGCGATGGCCACCGGCTTCGATGCCTACTGGCTGGAAACGGGAAACGCCCCAGCTGAAAGCCAGGGCGATTTTGCTCAGCGCGCCAGGAGGGATTCGAACCCCCAACCTTCTGATCCGTAGTCAGATGCTCTATCCGTTAAGCTACTGGCGCAAGGTTTTGAACCTCGACAACTCTACCTGTTCGGGGTGCAGCCGTCCAACTTCGACCGTTTCCGCCCGCTAATCTAGCCCGGGCGTGCGGCTTTTACCTTTCGCTATCACCATCTTGGAGCCGGTAATTAGCCCGGTCAGGCCGCGGCGATCCCGCGGTGTGAACAGGCAGATGACGCTCACCAGAATGAAGATACCGGGAATCCACAGCCCGTAGATATCTCCGAGGAAATCAGAGACGTACATCCCTCCGACGCCGAAGATTGCTTTCAACGGACGCTGCCATACAGCTTTTAATCCCTCCACAGCCGGACGAATGCCCACGACGACTTCGCCCACTGTTTGCCCGAGAATCAGCACGCAAAACACTTCTATCACTAGCGGCAGGACAATGATGGCGTCGATTGGAATATTGGCTCCCATCTCACTAGTTGGAAGGCCGACGAGGTAGTACAATGCTCCGACCCAGGCTATGAAGATGACGACGCCGACGAACATGATCAGCATCAAATCAATGAGGACACCAAGGAGCCGGCGTCCGAAAGAAACAACCGTGGCAACGACGGGCTTGCGCCGTCCGCCAAAAATGAGCGCAAACGGAACCGCAGCCAGGGCTCCGATTAGCGCCCCAAGGGTATTTGTGATTAGGTCGTCGATATCGAAGGTGCGGAACGCGCACGGGTACATACCCCAGATGCCGGTGAGCTGCGTGGTCTCGATCAGGGTGCTGATGATAAGGCCGACGATGGCCGCCACCACCCACTTCCAGCGCGTGAGGGTGCGGACGAAAAAGCCCAGGGGCATGAAGAAAATAACGTTGAAAACGACTTGAAAAAGCGCCCGGTTGTGCAGCAGGGATGTGGCTGGGTCGTCCCGAATGTCGTTAATGAATGCCAAAGGCAGGAAATTGGAGCCCACACACCGGTAATTCATGCTTTCCGGCAGTGGAATCAGGGTGTAAGTCCATAGTGCTACGCCGTAAATGGCCACTAAGAGCAGCAGCACGATATCGATAAAGCGAAAGGTACCCGCTCGCCGATAGCGAACTGCAACGGTGGGGATGAAGGCCAAAACCGCCAGCACCGCGCCAATAATGATCGCGACGATAGTGCTATACCCAAATTGGCTCATCCAACACCTCGTTAACGGTTCGAAGAATCAACTTTGGTATCTGGGCAACGGCCCGTAATAGACCCGCTCGATGGTGGGCTCGAAGGCGGGTTGCGGATAGCGGCGTAAGAGCCAAGTCTTGAAGAACTTGCCCGACGGCGGCAGCCAGAGCGCAAATGCGCCCACAAAGCACAGCCCGATCGCCGGCCACGCCACTGCGTTTAGCAGCACCGAAAGCCCCGAAAGCACGAAAGCGATGATCGCTACCACCCGTGCCCAACGGTAGCCCTGATACGCGTAAAATCCGGCAATTCCGGCGGCAGCGCTAATCAGCACCACCCCGAGCGTCACGGCTACCACCAATAACACCCGTACCAAGTTGTTTATCGATACGGTCTCTTCGTCAAGTGAGGGGATGAGTTCAAAGAGCCAGGCCGCATTGGGGTAGTCGGTTACAGCCACCCAATAGCACCAGAAAATCGCTGCCGCTTCGTTTGCGATGGCGGTAAAGAAGGCGGTCAAGCCCAGCATTATCGTCCACGGACGTCTTGGCTCGCCCGTGCGCGGATTATCTGGAATCAAGGCGGACATACATTCAATCGTATCCTAGCTCTCGGGTCAGCCTTGAATGCCCGGTTTCTAATCAGAAGCGCAACACCTCTCTATGCTGGGGTTAGGTAAAGAATTCTTGCTATAAAAAGGTGTTGCTGTGGGAAAAGGGTACTCTCAGCTGTCTGTGGATGAGCGGCTCCCAGCTCCGCACTCAGATTTTGGGTTAAACGTTTGAGGCCCGCTTTCGCGGGCCTCAAGGTTGCCTCAATCGGCTCACCGGGGCACCTGCGGATATTGAGGTGGTTTTGCCGGTGGGGAGTGATCCAAAGAGACGACTTAGGGAAGCATCGTGCCTGTTTCCAGGAAGCGAATGTGGAAATCATGTGCTTCGCGAAGGATATGCGGAGTGTGGTGCGAGTTTGCCGTGGCAACCGAACGGTCAAAGTAATCGTGCAGAATTTCACGGTAATCCGGATGGGCGCACTTGTCGATTATGAGCTTGGCGCGCTTGATCGGGGCTAGACCGCGGATATCGGCCAAGCCCTGCTCGGTGATGATCACATGAACGTCATGCTCGGTGTGGTCGTGATGCGAAACCATCGGGACGATGGCGGAAATCTGGCCGCCTTTTGCGGTGGACGGAGTGACGAACGCGGAGATGTGCGCATTGCGGGTGAAGTCTCCCGAGCCTCCGATGCCGTTTTGCATCCGCGAGCCCATTATGTGGGTGGAGTTTACGTTGCCGTAAATGTCGGCTTCGATCAGGCCGTTGCAGGCTAAAACGCCGAGACGCCGAATCGGCTCTGGGTGGTTTGAGATGTCCTGCTGGCGCAGAATGATCGTCTTGGCATATTCGGCCGCATTGTCGTTCATCTGGGTGGCGTAGTCGGGGCTGAGCGAGAAGGCGGTGGCCGAAGCGGCAACCAGCTTGCCGGCGTCGATCAGGTCAACCATGCCATCCTGAATAACCTCGGTATAGGAAGTCAGGTTTTCGAACGGCCCCTCAAGTAGGCCGGAGAGCACCGCGTTGGCGATATTGCCAACACCAGACTGCAAAGGCAGCAGGTTTTCAGGCAGACGGCCCTGCTTTACTTCGTTGGCCAGGAAATCGAGGTAGTAACCCGCGATCTTCCTGGATTCGTCGTCGAGCGGCTTGAAGGGGGTATTGCGGTCGGGGGAGTCAGACTCGACAACTGCGATGACCTTGGAGAAATCAAGGTCGTAGTACGTTTTGCCAATGCGCTGGCCGGCCGAGGTGATCGGTATGGGGATGCGGTTTGGCGGCAAAGCCACGCCGTCCCAAATATCATGCATACCTTCAAGACCCTCAGACTGCCAGTGGTTCACTTCGAGAATGATGGCGTCTGCCGCGGCCATCCAAGATACGTTGTTGCCAACTGAAGAAGACGGGATGCCTCGTCCGTCTTCCGTGATAGCCGTCAATTCGATGACTGCTAAGTCGAGCTTGCCATAGTGGCCAGCCCAAACCTGCGGGCCCGAATGCGAAAGGTGCGCATCCACATATTGGGAGACACCCGAGTTGATCTTGCCACGCATGTCGGGGTCAGACTGATAGGGCATGCGGATCTTGATGCCGTCAACAGCCGCCAAAGCACCGTCAAGCTCTGGAGCGGTAGACGCGCCGGTGAAGACGCCAACCTGGAATTGCTCCCCACGATCATGGGCTTCTTTGATCTGCGCGGCCAGGGCTTGCGGAACAGCCTTGGGATAACCCGAACCGGTGAAGCCGCTGAAGCCGATATTCATGCCGTTCTTGATGAGCCTCGCAGCATCTTCAGCTGATTTGATCTTTGCGCGGTACTGCTCGCTGGCAACCCGAGTCATGTGTACTCCTATGTAGATTAGGTCTTTGGTTCTCGCAGGTGTGTGCACTTCTGAGAGAAATCAAGCTTACTTCAATCATTTGGGAGTGTTTGCGCTTACGGCAAATATCGACGGGAATTGTCATCGCCCGCCCTATTGTTCGCAGCCTCCGTCTTCGCGGTTTTTGATGTCTTTCCGCTTCTTGGCCTTCCGCCTTCAGTTGGCGGTGATACCCAATCAGAGCGAGGGCTGCGGGGCAACAGAGCCTGCCACGCCGGGTCTAGTCGAACTGCTCGACCTAGCCGGGGCGAGGGCTACGGGGGCAGCGGGGTCTGCCACGCCGGGCCTAGCCGAACTGCTCGACCCAATCAGAGCGAGGGATGCGAGGGCAACGGGGCGGTGGGGCGAATCACCAACCCGGTGCGGAGTTTCGGGGTGAAGAACGTGGACTTCGGGGGCATTAGCAAACCCTCGCGAGCCGTGCGTTCGATCTCGCCGATTGAGGTGGGGCGAATCAGGATGCCGGCGCTTACCTGTCCAGAGCTTACGAGCTGCTTCATCTCTTCGAGTCCATGCTGATACGAGATCTGGACATCCACCCCAGCTAGGGCGTGCTCCAAATAAGCTCCGTCAAGAGCCCGTACCCCAACGAAGGCCCCAGATTTCGGCTCTAGCCAGAATGCCTTGCCATCCGGGGCGAGCAGGATCAGCCGTCCGGCAGATTCCATCTCCCGCAGAGCTTCTGGAGTGGGGATAGGCGCCGCGAAGATGTTGAAACTCTTCGCCAGCGCAGTCTTGAGATCGTCGAAGCCGATCCCGGTGCAGAGCCGGTGGATGGCTTCGATACTGAGCTGCTCCCCAATGAGCTCGTTGACGAAAGTGAGGGTGTACTCGGCATCGGTGGCCTTTGAGCCGGTCGCCTTTCGTATTTCATCGCGGTAGGTGCGTGAGATCGCATAACGATGGTGCCCGTCAGCGATCAGGACATCGTCAGCGGCCAAAATGCGTTGGATCTGGGTAATTCGCGCCGGATCGCTCACACGTTCAACACTATGGAGCACGCCTTCGGCATGCATTTGGCCAACGGGCTCGCCTGGTGCCGCAAGGGCTTTAGTGAGCCCTTGGGCAAGTGAGAGCCCCCACACCGGAGAAAGGTTGGCGGCCGTGGCGCGGGTGAGATCGAGCCGGTCGGTCTTTGCCTTGGGAGTGGTGCGCTCGTGTGGCAATACCCCGCCAGCGCCTTCGTCGACAACCTCAAGGCCTCCCAAAACCCCCGTGATCGTCCGGGCTATGCCAGTGGCATCGGTAAAGCCCATTCGGTAAATGGTGAACGAGGGCACTTCGTCTTGCGCCAATACGCCAGTTTTAGTCCACAGGCCCAGCCGATGGGCGGCATTGGCATAGCGGTCGCCCCCGCCGCCGGGGATGTCAATGTGGACGATGTTGTGTGGGTCCCGATCTTTCAAACCTTGGACGTCGTCTTCTAAGAGAACGTCATAAGGCGGAGCGGTTACCGCGTCGAGATCAGCGTCGGGGGCATAGCGGAGTGCGCGAAAGGGAGCGAAAAGAGGCATGGGTCAACGCTATCGCGAATCGGCCGAACCTTGGCGGGGAACCCGCGGCTACCGGCGCCAAAGCTCCAGCGTGGAAGAGGCGAAAACCGCCGAAGGGCAATTTGTCCAGCTATTGGATGCGCCTGTCTCACCCTTGGGGACGAGAACTGCCCCAAGGTGAGCCGA
>JAITSW010000095.1 GCA_031287505.1 Propionibacteriaceae bacterium | reverse complement strand
AAGGTATCATCGCCGATTTCAAAGACATCTTGGCCAAGCCAGAACGCCAACGTGAGATTATCTCCACCGAGTTGGCTGAAATCGTCGACAAATATGGCGACGAACGGCGTACCCGCATCATCGCCGCCGATGGAGATTTGGCTGACGAAGATTTGGTGCCGGACGACGAGATGATAGTCACCATCACCGCTGGCGGCTACATCAAGCGCACCCGCACCGATTTATACCGCACCCAAAAGCGCGGTGGAAAGGGCGTTCGCGGCGCATCGCTGCGTACTGACGACGAGGTGGACCAGCTTTTCACGGCCACCAATCACAACTGGATTCTCTTCTTCACGAATTTGGGACGCGTCTATCGCACCAAGGTTTGGATGTTGCCCGAGGCGGGACGCGATGCCAAGGGATCGCATGTGGCCGGGCTGCTGAATTTCTTGCCGGACGAACGCATTGCACAGGTGCTGACTTTGAAGTCTTATGAGGATGCGCCGTATTTGCTGCTGGCCACCAAATACGGGCTGGTGAAGAAAACCGAGCTGAAGGCTTACGATTCCCCGCGGCAAGCCGGGGTGATTGCGGTCAGCTTCCGCGAAGAAGACGACGAGTTGATTGGCGCTGAGTTGTGCTCCGACATCGACGATGTGTTGCTTGTTTCGCGAAAGGGCCAGGCGATTCGCTTTGCCGCGGATAACTCGCAATTGCGTCCGATGGGTCGCGCGACTTCGGGAGTCACGGGTATGAAATTCCGTCCAGGAGACGCCTTGCTCACGTTGACGATCATTGCTTCCGGCACCGAAGAAGATGAGTTATTCGTCTTTACGGTGACGGACGGCGGCTATGCCAAACGGACGCCGGTTTCGCAGTACCGGGTGCAAACCCGCGGCGGTATCGGTGTAAAGGCGATGAAGTTGAATCAGGATCGCGGATCTTTGGTGGGTGGCTTGGTGGTCACCGAAACCGATGAGGTGATCGCCATGAAGAGTTCCGGACAGATTATTCGCTCGCTGGTTTCAGATGTTTCGGCGACCGGGCGTGACACCATGGGTGTGAGGTTTGTCAGTGTCGGCGACGATGACTCGGTTATCGCCATTGCGCTTAACCCTGATTCAGGGGAAGAGTTAGGCAACGATGATGAGCTAGGCTTTATAAGCGAGGATACGCAGACTGACGCCTGATAAGCGCGGGATAAACTCAGAAGGATACGTGGGAGGAATCAAAGTGCCGGACAAACCCGAAAACGTTGATTGGCAAGTAGAGGGTGCCTCTGACACGGAGTCAGCTCACGGATTGGAAGACACGGTTGTGCGTCTCCCGCGCATTCCGGCCGACGGATCCTTTCCGTCGGAAGGGGTGAAGCCGCGGTCTCGGAAGTCAGCGCGTTCTGGTTTGCCCAAGCCTCCCGCCGCTGTGGACGCAAATCCTGTCGCAAAGCGTGTTCCGCAACTTCCGGCTCCGCCAGTCGTGCGTTCTGAAAAAGCCAAGCCGACTGCGCCGATGACGGAAACGGTTACGCCTAAGGCGCCGGAGGTGGCGGATCTCAGTGCGGCTGAGCGAATGAGGGCGGCGGAAAAAGCCGCCGCCGCCGCAGCCGACAATGCCGGTGAAGCTAAGCAGGACGTTCGGGAGGCATCGGCTGCTCCCGATCCCGCGCCGGTACCTGCACCTGCGCCAGTACCGGTTACGCCACTTCCACCGCCGGAGATTTTCGTGCCCGAGGCCAGCGTTCCGATTGCCGCTGTGGCAACGGGTGCCGGTTTTGCGGCTACTGCGGGCGCGGGCGTAGCAGGTGTGGCTCCTGCTGGCGCTGCAAGTGTGGCTCCCCCAGGTGTGGCTGCTGTTGGCGCGGCAAGTGTGGCTGCGGCCACTGCAACGGCGGGTGTTGCCGCTGCCGGCGCGTCGGTATTCGACCAGGTCTCCGATACCCCAGACGCAGCGGCCGAGCAGGCGAAGTCTTCTCGCAAACGCCAGAAGCCCCGCAAAGCCCGGCTGCGTGTCGCCAAACTTGACCCATGGTCGGTGATGAAGACGTCTTTCCTATTCTCGATTGCATTTGGCATTATCACCTTCGTGACTGTTTGGGTGACTTGGCGCGTTATCGAGACGTCCACCCTTTTCGATTCGCTAAACGAATCTGTTTCGGCGATCGTCACGAATTCAAATGACGCCACCCCTTGGCGCATTCAGAGTTATGTTTCCGGCGAGCAGGTCATTGGCGCAGCAGCACTGATTTCGGTGGTGAACGTGCTGTTGCTCACCGCGTTGGGCACCCTCGCGGCGTTTTTGTACAACCTTGCCTCAAACATCATCGGCGGTATTGAAGTCACGCTCGCCGACCACTAACTGCTGCCGCAGACGCGGGGAAAGCTGATGATGACACTGCCCCATGGGCGACTCCTTGAATACAATTTTTACCCCTCGATTGGCGAACGCGCGAATACCTCGCTAACCTAATGTCTTGCGTCTAGCGAGAGTAAATGTCAGCTGACACTAGACGGGCCCATAGCTCAGACGGTTAGAGCGCTGCCCTGATAAGGCAGAGGTCGCTGGTTCAAGTCCAGCTGGGCCCACGGTGTTGACGAACGTAGTGAGGAACACACCTGTCCGGTCGGTCGAGACCGGCCGGGTTCACCCAGCCGGTGATGTTCAAACCCGCGACCTCGTCCTCGAAGGTGGCGAGGTCGTAGGCGTCGTCGGGGCGGTTGGCTCGTAGCGCTGCTTGCTGTATGCCCTTGTGGAGCACGATCTGGAATCCTTGGTTGGGGTCGGCGGTGATGGTGTCGGTATCGCTGATCCAGATTTTCTCGAAGAAGGCTTGGTTGCAGATCCGCCGCAGCGAGTCGTCGAGGGTCATGTAGAGCGCGTGGGCGTCGTGGGCTAGGTCGAGGATGCCGGCGAGGTGGGCGCGGGCGTTGACGTAGCCTTTCTTGCTGGCCTCGAGTTGGGAGTTAAGCCATGAGTTCCGTAATTGAAAACTTGAGCAATTCGGCAAACCTCCGCCGATGGTTTGCATCGACTGACATCACCACGTCGTCAACCAAACCTTCAGCAAACCCGGCAGCCAAGCTGCGCTAAAGTGTCTATACCTGGTGACGCGAAGCCTCGACCCGGGCGGCAAAGGACGAGTCCGGTGGGTAAACCGGTGGAAAACAGCTTTGAACGCTTTCGCCATCACTTTCGAAGGACGCCTCAGCCCCTCGGAGGACAACTAAAATGAAACCCGCCAACCAGCCGCCCACCGTTAAACTGACACACCCGAACGGCTGCTGGTTTTCTTATGCTAGCATCGTGGTATAAACACCGGCTCCTCTCGCGGCCACCGGGTTGAACCCACAGGTCGTGCATGGGTCGGTTTTCGTTTTCCTTGAGGTTTCAATGAAGTATGCCAAACCGCATCTGAACTACGAAGATCAGGTTGCCTTGATTAAGTCTCGCGGCATGGATGTCGGGGATGAGCGCGACGCTGTTGCTGCACTCAAGCGAATCGGTTACTACAGGCTGTCTGCGTACACCTATCCGTTCCGTATGTCGGGAAAGCCCGATAAGGCTCGACAAAGTGCAATTGTTCCACGTTCTGACGAATTCAAGCTCGGATCGACGCTTGTGGATTCGGTCAAACTACATGATTTCGATCACCGCATTAGACGCACCATTTTGTCGGGTATTCAGCTTCTAGAAGTTGGGTTGCGCGCGAAGATTGCTTATCAGTTAGGTAAAAAGGGTTCGATGGCCCATTTAGATGAGTCGAATTTGTGCCTTCAAGGATTAGACCCACACACCTATGCGGAGTGGCGGGGACAATACGACAAGTTGCAGTCCAAAGCTGCCACCGAGGAGTTCGTGAAACATTTCCTTATCAAGTACGACGGAGATATTCCTATCTGGGCGGCAGTCCAGTTCATGACGATGGGTTGTCTAGTCGCTTTGTACAGGATGCTGAAACCAAATGATGCCCGCCGCGTTGCCGCTGAACTTGGGGTTAAGAACCGGGATGTTCTATACGGCTGGTTACGCGCTCTAAATGTGTTGCGGAATCACTGCGCACATAATTCTCGTATCTGGAATCGGAGCACGATATATCCCCCTGACAAGCTCAACTTGAATCTAGTTGATGATGAGCTGGCTCATCTTATTGGAACAGACCGGAACAAGCTCTACTTCCTTGCTGCCGTGTTGGCCTACCTGAATCGGAAAATCGATCCTCAAACACGGTGGCCTGACGAATTTCGCACCGCCATACGGAAGTTTCCTTTCATTCAGGGCATGTCACCCGAGAACATGATGGGCTTTCCTGAAGGTTGGGCAAGCGAACCCCTATGGTGTGCCTGATTTAGGGTCGGGTAATAGAAGAACTCTGTGACACATTTCGGGCTAAATGCCAAAATGGGGGTGAGCCTCAGAGGTTCAGCTGGGTGTGTCAGATTAACGGTGGGCGGTTGGTTGGCGGGTTTCATTTTAGTTGTCTTCCGAGGGGCTGAGTCGCCCTCCGAAAGTGATGGCGGAAGCATTCAAAGCTGCTTTCCACCGGCTTGCCCACCGGACTCGTCCTTTGCCGGCCGGGTCAAGGCTTCGCGTCACCAGGTATAGACACTTTAGCCTGACTCGTGCCATGATTTCCGCTTGCAAGTTTGAATTGCGGCCTGACTAGGGAATTTGCTGCTGCATACCAAGCAATATGGTTACTAATAATTGTTGTTCAGGCCTGGATCAGGCATGAACTCCGCCAGTGAATACCCGAATTCAGACAGCATCTGAGACTAGACCTAGCTCTTCCGCTTCGCCCAAGGATCGAACTGCGAGACCACCCAAGTCTCCAAAGTCTTGTTCCTATCCCTTCCTGCCCGACAAAACCGATATTGGGCAGTCATCCGCGCCATCGGCGCTGGTTGCCACTGGTTGCGTCCCGGGCACGTGGCAAGACTAGCAGCCTGTGCCGCTTGGGGATTCGGGCCGCACGGGAACCGAGGAGCCTTCCCCGCAGGTGGCGAAGAGCGCCCTCACCGGCCACCATGGACGGATAGATGATACGTTCCCCTGTTACGCCCGAAGCCACCTCCGGAACGGTCTTGGCCAGCTTGGTCAACAACCCAACCGGGTCGACCAAGCCCACCTGGTCGCAATCTTGTTCATAGAACATGATCTTCGTTACACTCGGTGGCGGAGCAGGAGGGAAGATTTCCGGCGTCGAGGAAGGGCAACAGTGGCAGACTCGCGAAACTCGCCAGAAGCGCGCGAGCTGGCAACCCTGGACGAGGTTGCCCTCGCCGCCGGTGTCGCGCGTTCTACTGCTTCCCGCGCTTTGAACGGCGGAGTTGCCTCACCCGCCACCGTCAAAGCCGTGGCAGAGGCAGCGAAGAAATTAGGTTTCGTCCCCAATAGGGCGGCTCGCACCCTGGCAAAACAACGCACTGAGGCAATCGCCCTAGTCATCCCGGAAAGCCCGTCGTTCATTTTCTACGACCCTTTCTTGGCAGTTGTGACTAGCGCCTGCTCGACCGCCTTTTGGAAGTCTGGGCTTCAGCCGATGCTGGTGTTGTTAGACCCGGAGAATCCAGTCTCGACGATCAGCCGTTTTCTCCATGCTGGGAATGTTGACGGCATGGTTGTCACCTCTTTCCACAAGAATGAAGAAGTAGAGGCATTGCTGGCTGGTTCGGGGATACCGGCGGTTTTCATCGGACGTCCGCCAGGTGAGACCGACTTTCCCTATGTGGACGTTGACAACCGGGCTGGAGGCTATCGGGCCACCGAATACTTGTTGAGGCAAGGTCGACGCCATATCGCCTGTTTCGGCGGATTCCTCAACATGACCCCTTCAATCGATAGACGTGAGGGTTTTCTGCAAGCACATCGCGATGCCGGCGTAGAACCAGGCCCCTATTTCGAAGGCCCTTTCAGCACCGGTGTCGGCATCGAATCGGCTACTAAAATGTTGCGGGAATACCCGGAAACGGATGCCATTTTTGCCCAATCGGATGCTTTGGCAGCTGGCGCAATCCAGGCATTGCGTGCGGCAGAGGTACTCGTCCCCGACGACATCGCCATCGTGGGCTATGACAATTTCGCCACTGCCACCGAAGTATTCCCCAACCTCACCACAATTGCGCAGCCAGCTCACGAGTTGGCTGATTGCGCCGCAGAACTAATGATCGGGCGGCTGAAAGACGGATATTGGGCTGAGTATCCCCGGATATTACCCGCTGAATTGGTTGTGCGCGGGTCTGCGTAGTCCGCAACCGCGACGTGGTGCCGCCAGCTGGCGGGTAATAAACGACTTCTGGTTGTGCGCGGATCTGCGCACAACCGTGGTCTTGGGAATTCAAGAAGCTGTGGTCGAAACCCGTATCGCGCCGCGCCAATTTGCCAGATAAGCATCGAGTTGCCGCAGAGTTGCTGCGATCTATGCCGGGAACCTTGAAACTTTGCAAAGACGTGCCAATTGGTTAAGCTAAGTCGTGGAAGCGCTTCCACGACTGGTTAATGCCCGAGCCTGGCAAAACACACGTCAAAGCTTCCCCACTGACCCTAAGAAAGGCTGACGACAATGAAGTTTGGGTTCTTCGACGACCAGGCGGCAGAGTATGTAATCACCTCGCCCCAAACTCCGTTCCCTTGGATTAACTACTTGGGTTCCGAAGACTTTTTTTCCCTGATTTCTAATCGGGCGGGCGGGTATTCGTTCTACCGAGACGCCAAACTACGTCGGCTAACCCGTTTCCGCTACAACTCAATCCCGGCTGATTCCAACGGCAGGTATTTGTATGTGAACGACGGTGGCGATGTTTGGAATCCCACCAAAACTCCAGTTGCCGCCGATTTGGATGCTTTCGAGTGCCGGCATGGAATGGGGTACACCAGAATCCGCGGCGAAAGAGGCGGGCTTGAAGTTTCGACTCTCTTTTTCGTTCCAGTGGGAGACACCGCGGAAATCCAACATGTCACAGTGGCCAACACTTCGGCGAGTGCGAAAAGCATCAAACTCTTTTCATATCTTGAGTTTTGCCTCTGGGATGCCTGGGATGATCAGACCAACTACCAGCGCAACCTCTCGCTGGCCGAGGTGGAAATTGACGGCTCAGCCATCTACCACCTCACCGAATACCGCGAGCGCCGCAATCACTTTGCCGTTTATTCGGTGAACGCCCCCATCGCCGGCTTTGACACTGATCGGGAAGCTTTCACCGGCGCATGGAAGTCCCTTGGCCAAGCTGAGGTTCCCTTCAGCGGCGAATCGCGAAATTCTGTTGCATCCGGCTGGTATCCAATCGGATCGCATTCCCTGGACGTGCGGCTTGAACCTGGAGAATCGAAAGACTTCACCTTCGTTCTGGGCTATGTCGAAAACCCGGCAGACCAAAAATGGGCAGCCCGGGGCGTTCCCAATAAATCAGCCGCACGGGCTTTACTGGCCCGCTACTCCACCACCGAACAGGTATTGGCAGCTTTTGACGCTTTGAAAAAACACTGGGAAGAGCTCCTTGGCGGCTTTCAAATCTCTTCAAGCGACGCGGCGCTAGACCGCAGTGTGAACATTTGGAATGCCTACCAATGCCTGGTTACCTTCAATCTGTCGCGTTCCGCATCGTACTTCGAAACCGGCATCGGCCGCGGAATAGGATTCCGCGACTCCAACCAAGACCTCGCGGGAGTGGTGCATATGATTCCCGAACAAGCTCGGCAGCGCATTCTCGACTTGGCGGCGACTCAGTTCCCCGATGGAAGCGCCTA
>JAITSW010000245.1 GCA_031287505.1 Propionibacteriaceae bacterium | reverse complement strand
GCGCTTGATCGACCTGTTTGAGGAGCTGATCCTTCGTAATCGGCACCCACATGCGGAAGCTTCGGTGCGCACAGTCGAGGAAGTGGCTACTGGCAGCCACGGCATCAACCGCGGCCAGGTTTGCGCTGTCGGTCATGGCTTCGGGGTTAACCTGCTGCAATATGGCCGCCAACCTGCGTACCCAAGGCACAGTGTCGTCCCTAGCGGTGCATTGGATGAGCAACTGCCCGCCGGGTTTGAGAGCCCGCGCATACGCCGGGAAAGCCTCGGAGCTCAGGCCTGATAAATCTTGAGCCACCAAAGCCGCGGAGAAGATTTGTGGGCGAAACGGCAACCTGGTGATGTCGGCGGCGACTCTGCGGGCGGACGGCCACCTGATGGCAAGCTTTTGCAAGGCTGGTGTTGCGGCATCTACAACGGTGACTTGGGAGCGGGCGATGCGCTTGGCGACGGGGACGCTTGCCGTTCCAACCACGAGCAACGGCCCAGGCTCAGGGGTAATCCAAGAGTAGGCAGCTGCCGGGAAAGAAGCTGAAGTGCGTCCGCTCATGCCTGAATACTACGCTTTCGGCCGGGCAGGATACCGCTCCGCTACTCCGTTTAGGCACTTGAGTCATAATCTGTGGGTAACTTTGAAAATGCGCAAAAGTTATCCACAGATCGGAAATTGTTGGCGAATTTGCCGATGTTCCCGACATAACGCTTAATGTGAAATCAGATACCTGTGATGTGTTAGTTATTGCCGGGGTCGGTGAAATTCAGGAGTTGGTGCTAGCGACCGCCGCGGCTCTCGATTTGGTGGCGGTAGTGGCCGTCGATCTGGATGTGGTGGCAAAGCTGTGGAATCAGGTTGGCACCGTGTGCGTTGCCGAAGATTTCGCCGCGCTCACGGCAGCTTGGGCGCTTCCCCGCCGGGGAGGGGTCGTCCTTTTGGGTGGCAGCGAGGTTCTGTTGGCAAAGTGGTCGGCACCGTTGGACGCGAAGGTGATTCCGCTTCCAGCAGGTGCGCTTTGGCTCGGCTCCATCTTGGATGAGAGCGCTGGCAAAACCGGCACCCCGGTGCTTGCAGTTTTGGGTGGCTCTGGGGGAGTGGGGGCGTCCACGCTGGCTGCCGGGGTTGCCTTGGCCGCGGCAAAAACCGGGCGGCAAGTCGCGTTGGTGGATGTAGATGTCGTCGGTGGCGGCATCGATCTCTTGCTCGGGGTAGAGCATGAAGAGGGTTGGCGTTGGCCGTCATTAGCCTCGGCTGAGGGCTATGTGGGTGATCTGTGCGAGTACTTGCCTAAAATCGCCGGGGTTTCAGTGGTTTCGATGGCCCGCAATTCCGCTGAAGATTTGGCCAGCGAGCCGTTGACGGCGATTCTCCATTCTCTGCGGCGTTCCCACGAAGTGGTCGTCGTTGATGTGGGGCGAAGCCTTTCGAGTGCCTGCCGGGAGGCTGTCAGGTTGGCGACCGATCACCTGATGCTGGTGTCGCCGTCCATCCGGGGGATCGCTGGGGCACGGCAAGTTTTGCGGACGTTCCAGCTTGAATCGGCAACTGAAACCACACCCAGCCTAAATCCGGCCGTGGTTCACCTGGTGTTGCGGGGCAAGGGCGCTGCCGGATTCGGGGCGACAACCTTGGGTGAGACGTTGGGCTGTCCCGTGATCGCGCGGTTGGAAGACGATCCCACCGTCGTTGCCGCAGCCGCGCGTGGCGATCTTCCCTGGGGGCGACCTCGTGGGGGATTTCGCAAGACCTGCTCGCGTTTGGCAAGTGCCCTTATCGAGGGCTGAGATGGTCGATCTAGACAGAGTTCGCGAGTACTTAGCCGCGAAGGGGAGCCGCGCCGAGCCGGCCGAAGTGGCTGCGGCGATGCGCGGTCTTGGTTATTTGGTCAGTGATCAAGCCGTGCTCGCCACCGTGGAGATACTGCGCCGGGAATCGATCGGGGCCGGTGTCCTCGACCCGGTGCTGGCCATTCCAGGAGTGAGCGACATAGTGGTCAATGGCCCGAAGCAAGTCTTCGTTGACTATGGGCAAGGTTTGGAGGCGGCACCCATCGAGTTTGCGGATGAAGGCGAGGTGCGCAAGCTGGCCGTGCGACTTGCGGCCAGTGTGGGGAGGCGGCTGGATGAGAGCACGCCGTTTGTTGACACCAGACTGGCTTCCGGGGTGCGGGTGCATGCCATTTTGGGATGTCTGACCGATTCCGGCACTTGTCTCTCCCTTCGAGTGCCGCAGCGTGTCCATTTCCCGTTGTCGAGTTGGGTGGAGAACGGCACCATGTCGGGTGCCGCCGCCCAGATCCTCGGTGAAGTCGTCGCCCGTCGGCGAGCCTTCTTGATTTCCGGAGGCACGGGTTCTGGTAAGACGACGCTGCTGTCGAGTCTGCTCTCTCTAGTTCCCCCTTCTCAGCGCATAGTCATCGCGGAGGATTCCCGGGAGCTTGACCCAGATCATTCGCATTGCCTGCGGTTGGAGTCCCGGCCTGCAAATGCGGAAGGTGCCGGAGAGGTTACGCTCACCCAGTTGGTGCGCCAGGCGCTTCGCATGCGTCCCGACCGTTTAGTGGTGGGTGAGGTGCGTGGCGCCGAGGTGGTTGATCTGCTCATCGC
>JAITSW010000221.1 GCA_031287505.1 Propionibacteriaceae bacterium | reverse complement strand
CTTGGGGTTTTCCAGCAACGGCCCAAAATCCGTCAGCGCACCGATGCCCACAAAAATTATCAACGGGAATAATTCGTTACCGACGCCGGTGTCATAGAGGATGGAGAGCATCCCATCTTCGCCGACTAGCGGAGACAACGGCAGATTTGTCAGGATCGCTCCGGCGCCAATGGGCAACAAGAGCAATGGCTCATACTCTTTGGCGATAGCCAAGAAGATGAGTACCCCGCCAATGGCAATCATCACCGATGACTGCCAAGTCACATTCGTTAAGCCTTGTAAAAGCTGGTCAATTGTTTCGGGGCTCACGGTCAGTTCTCAAACTCGATCAGCAGGTCGCCAAATTTCACTTGGTCGCCGTTACCTACATGGATTTTTGAGACCACTGCGTCCCGTTCGGCTTTAAGCTCATTCTTCATCTTCATTGCCTCTAGGATGAGCAGGGTTTGCCCGCGGCCAACCGTCGCTCCAGGGCTGACCTCGATAGTCAGCACCACCCCTGGCATTGGGGCTTGCAGACCCGACTTGCCACCTCCCCCACCTGGGGCAGTCGGCCTAGCGTTGTGGGCGGCAGGCCGAGCTATCCGCTCAACCCGGGCAGCCGCAATAGCGGAAGGCGCAGGATTGGGATGATTGCCGGCGATCCCGATTGGTTCCGACATTTCTTGATGGTCAACCAAATGCACAGCTATCGGTTCGCCGTCAGCTAGCCGCACCGCAAAGGTGTTTCCGGACGTCTCCTCAATGTCGACAACGAAAGCTTCCTCGTCGATGTTGATGGTGTATCTACGCATAATTCCTAATTCCCCCGTCGATAAGGTTGATGTTGGTATCCCCTACCGATGGCTACCCAACGGCTGGCAAATAGTTGGCTTCCCGGCTCATAGGAGCGCATTACCGGTGCGGCTTGCAACCGTCGTAAACGCTGGTGCGCAAATACGGCAACCGATATAGCCGCGATTTGCTTATCTGAGAGCCCTGCCAAGACTTCCGGAGCGATCGAGATTTCTTCGCCCAAAGACTGCTCTTCTGGTTGGTCCGCAAGTGCGGCAGCCTTCACGCTTCGCTTATCCAGCCAACCGATGGCCAGCAAGAGCAACATCAGCATTAGCAACAGCAGAAAAACCGAACCCATTCCCAGGACTGTCATCCACAGTCCAAAACCTAAGTGTTCCATCGTATCCCCCTAGACCGGGAAGAGCCCGTGCTTCTTGGGTAGACCCGTTTGCACTTTCGTCCGCAAGACTTCCAAAGACTGAATAAGCCTGAGCCGAGTCTCAGCGGGTTCGATCACTTCGTCGATCTGCCCCACATCTGCCGCGTTGTATGGGTTGAAGAATTTCTCCCGGTATTCGGCAATAAACTCGGTATCCGAAAGCGTCTCCTTCAGGTCTTGGTTTGGTTTCTTGCGATTCAACAGCTTCGAGGCGCCTTCGGCGCCCATAACCGCAATTTGGGCGGATGGCCAAGCCAATGCGATATCGTTGCCCATTTGCTTTGAACTCAGAGCCACATACGAGCCTCCGATGGCCTTGCGGGTCACCACACACAACTTGGGGACGGTGGCTTGCGAGTAGGCATAGATGATTTTGGCGCCGTGACGGATAACACCGCCGTATTCTTGGTTTACCCCGGGTAGATAGCCGGGGCAATCCACAAAAGTGACGAGCGGAATATTGAACATATCGCACAGCGAAATGAACCGCGAGATCTTGTCCGACGAATCAATATCGAGGGCTCCTGATAAGACGCTCGGCTGATTGGCGACAATACCAATCGAATGTCCGTCCAATCTCGCAAAGGCCGTCACAGCGTTGGGGGCAAATTGGGAGTGCACCTCCAAGACACTCTCCCGATCGAAAACCAGATCCAGCACGTCGCGCATATCGTAAGGCTGGTTATCATCTTGGGGAATAATCGAATCTAGCGCGGCCTCCGCCCGGTATGGATCATCATAGGGAGTCAGGGATGGCGGATCTTGGGAATTGTTTTGCGGAAGATAGCTCAAGACCAGCTTGGCCAATTCCAGCGCTTCTTGATCAGATGCCGACTCAAAGTGAGCCACCCCGCTGCGAGCATTGTGTACCCACGCGCCCCCGAGGTCTTCCGAGGTCACCTCTTCGCCGGTTACCGCTTTGATGATCTCCGGGCCGGTCAAAAACATGTTGGCAGAGCCGTCAACCATAATGACAAAATCGGTCAGAGCCGGAGAATAGACCGCACCCCCAGCACACGGCCCCATGATCAAAGACAACTGCGGAATGACACCCGAGGCGGCCACGTTGCGGAAAAACACCTCGCCGTAGGCTGCTAGCGACTTCACCCCCTCCTGCACGCGAGCTCCGCCAGAATCATTGAGCCCGATAAGCGGGATGCCGCTCTCCATGGCCAAATCCTGCAGTCGGCAAATCTTGTTGGACTGCACTTGCGAAAAAGATCCGCCCAGCACCGTGAAATCCTGCGCATACACTGCCACCCTGCGGCCATTCACTTTTCCAAATCCGGTGACGACGCCATCTCCGGGGAATTTTTTATCAGCCATACCGAAATCGGTGTTTTGGTGAGTCGCCAACGCTCCAAGTTCTTGAAACGAGCCCTCATCGAGCAAGACGGCGAGCCGCTCACGGGCAGTGAGCTTACCTTGGGCGTGTTGCGCGTCAATTCTCTTCGCACCACCACCTTGAAGGGCAAGCTCGCGCTTTTGGCGTAATTTCTGCAACCGCTCATCCATCTTGTCCTCCAAAAAAGCTCCGGTTTGAAGACATCCTATCGGGTGCATCCGCCGCCCCAGAATGCAATGCCGATCATCAGTACGTATTCCAATGTGTACGTTGACAGATATTACTGTCAACCTGGAACGCCCACAATTGCGGTGGGATCGTTTGCGAGGCTTTTACACGATGTTAAAGGCCAAGTGGGCTGGGTGGCTGCCATATCGGCAACCGCCCAGCCCACTTGGCTATTAAACAGCCTTAGTGCAGTTCCGCGTCATAGCCGTCAAAATACGAAGTGCCAACATCGGGCAGATCATAGTCGTAGCTGTCGAAAGACATTTCGTAGGCACCGCGGGCTTCTTCGGTGGGCTCAACCCGGATGTTGCGATAACGCTCCAAACCAGTGCCAGCCGGGATCAGCTTGCCGAGGATCACGTTCTCTTTCAAGCCCACCAGAGAATCAGACTTTCCGTGGATAGCCGCATCGGTGAGCACCTTCGTGGTCTCCTGGAAGGAAGCCGCAGAGAGCCAAGACTCGGTAGCCAGCGACGCCTTGGTGATGCCCATGAGTACCGGACGCCCCTGGGCTGGGGTCTTACCCTCAGCCACAGCTTGGCGATTCTGCACCTCAAAGGACGCGCGGTCAATCAACTCGCCGGGAAGCATCTCGGTATCACCCGACTCGATAACCGTCACCCGGCGAAGCATCTGCCGAATGATGATCTCAATGTGCTTATCGTGAATCGGAGCGCCCTGGGTGCGATACACAGCCTGAACTTCCTCTACCAAGTGCTCTTGCACTTTGCGCAAACCAGAGACTCGCAAGACATCCTGCGGATTGGGAGTGCCGCGGTAGAGCTGCTGACCAGCCGTCACATGAGCACCGTCCTCGATCAGATGCTGGCCGTGGGCGTCTTCCCATTCCAGGCGAACACCCTTGAAGAGCGGATATTCCAGATCTTCCTCACCGTCATCGCGAACGATGATTAGGCGGCGGCGGTCGCGTTCGCCATCTTCGATATGGACGCGTCCGGCAGCCTCGGCGATAGCCGCAACACCCTTAGGATTGCGGGCTTCAAAAAGCTCGACCACGCGAGGCAGACCCAAGGTGATGTCATCGCCGGCGACACCACCGGTGTGGAAGGTGCGCATCGTGAGCTGCGTGCCAGGCTCGCCAATCGACTGGGCTGCGACAATGCCGACCGCTTCGCCGACATCGACAAGCTTGCCAGTAGCCAGCGAACGCCCATAGCACATCGCGCACGTTCCAACGGAAGACTCGCAAGTGAGCACCGAACGAACCTTGACTTCGGAGATGCCATAGCGAATGAGCTTCTTGATATTGGCATCACCCAGATCGACACCTGCCCGAGCCAACACCTTACCCTCCGGCGTTTCGATATCGGCGGCCAAAGTGCGGGCATAAACAGCCGCGTCGATGTTCTTTGCCGCTACCAACTTGCCAGTTTTGGGGCTGACCTGCGCGATAAGCTTCGTCAAGCCGCGTTCAGTGCCACAGTCTTCTTCGCGAATGATGACATCTTGCGAAACATCCACCAGACGACGGGTCAGATAACCCGAGTCCGCAGTGCGCAAAGCAGTATCAGCCTGTCCCTTTCGGCCACCGTGGGTGGAAATGAAGTACTCCAACACCGAAAGGCCTTCACGGAAGTTCGACTTGATCGGACGGGCGATAATCTCGCCCTTCGGGTTAGCCACCAAACCTCGCATAGCCGCAATCTGACGCATCTGGGTCATATTTCCCCGAGCGCCAGAGCGAACCATCATCGAGATTGGATTGTCTTTAGTGAAATTGGCCTCCATGGCAGCCGTCAACTCGGTAGTCGCCGCGCCCCAGAGCTGCACCAATTCCTGGTGCCGTTCGTCAGCGGTTAGCTTCCCGCGCTGGAACTGCTTGGTGATCTTCGAAGCCTTGGCCTCATAGCCAGCCAGAATCTCCGGCTTGTCTGCCGGAGTCTGCACGTCACCGATAGAAATCGTCACACCAGACTGCGTAGCCCACTTGAAACCCAAATCTTTCAGGTTGTCCAGCGTGGTTGCCACCTGAACCTTGGGATAGATTTCGGCAAGATCGTTGACGATCTGGCCAAGCTGCTTCTTGCCAACCTCGACATTCACAAACGGATAGTCCCTCGGCAAAGCCTCGTTGAACAGCGCCCGGCCCAAAGTTGTGTCAAGAAGGAAAGTCCCGTCAGAACGGGCCTCAACACCCTTTGGCGGGACGATGCCCCGGAAACGGATCTTGCAAAGCGCGCCGATTTCCAACTCGCGACGGTCATAGGCCATGTATGC
>JAITSW010000082.1 GCA_031287505.1 Propionibacteriaceae bacterium | reverse complement strand
GTAATCGCAATAAAGGCGATCACCGCCACAGCTATCCAAAGGATTGGCGAACGAACTATCCGGTTGTTCTTCATGTCCTGCTTTCCACACTGCCCCACGGCAGATAGCTACTCACGTTTCAACGCAATGTCTGAAAACAGAATCTTACTCGATAGCGCATTACCCGGGCGCTTTGCACCATCCGCAGATTCCAGGTCAGATCCGCGAGACGGCGTTGGCGCCCAGGTGCTCTCAGGCAGCAGATCAGCTCAGGCGTATATGGACGGATTGAGAACGCCCACATCCACGAGATTGCGGTAGCGTCCGTTGAAATCTAGGCCATAACCGACGACAAATCTGTTCGGAATGTCAAAACCGACATAGGCCATATCGATATGAACTTTGTTGGCCTCTGGTTTACGGAACATCGCCGCCAATTTCAGGCTTGCCGGGTTGCGGGAAGCTAGGTTTTCAAGCAAATACGTCAAGGTCAGACCGGTATCGACGATGTCTTCGACAACTAAAACGTGTCGGCCGTGAACGTCGATGGAGAGATCTTTGAGAATGCGCACCACGCCGGAGGACTGCGTCCCCGAGCCGTAGGAGGAAACTGCCATACAGTCCATCTGCGCGTGAATCGTCAACGCCCGATACAGATCGGCCATCACCATGACCGCGCCGTTGAGCACACCCACCAGCAACGGTTCTTTGCCCCGGTAATCCTCATCGATCTGCACGGCTATTTCGCGCACGCGTTCTTGAATTTGTTTTTCGGTATAGAGAACCTCGGTGAGGTCGCCGTTAATATCAGCCGCATCCACGAGGGTAAATGTACTACGCGAGACAAGTCCCTAGCTGCCCATCCCGGCGAAAAACGCGAAGCCGCGGGACTTCTATCCACTTTTGGCCGCGCCAATCCAAAATCAGCGCATCCACGGCCGCAATATGAACGGCGTGGAGTTCGCCGGCGCCGCAACTGCGGAGCCAATCCCGAATCACCCGCGAGCGAATTGCCGGCGGCAACTGGGAAAGCCAGACGCAATCTAGGCGCCCTTCCTCTTGAGCCGGGTTTTGTCCCCGATATTTCCCAGCCAACTCGTCTAGATAGTCGGCATCGGCAGCGGCTATTTTGGCTGTGCGCGCCAAGGCTTGAACGACGCCCGGCCCGAGCGCAGCTTCCATTTGGGGCAGCAGCGTTTGGCGCACTCTAGCCCTCGAGAATCGGTCTTGGTGATTTTGCGGGTCCTCCCACCACGAGATCCCAAGCTCGCGGCATAGCTCCCTAGTGGTGGAGCGCCGAATCCCCAGCAGCGGCCGATGAAAGCACCCGCGCGTCACCGGCATTCCAGCCAGTGAGCGGGTGCCAGAGCCCCGGGCCAACCCCAACAGGACACTCTCGGCTTGGTCGTCCAGGGTATGCCCCAGCAGCACCACTTCGCCGGCATCGGCGTTTTCCGCCAGGGCAGCATAGCGGGCAGCGCGGGCGGCAGCTTCAAGACCGTCTCCGGCGGGGGTGACATCCACTTTTACGACGTCGGCGGCGACGCCTAAATTGGCGAGGGTAGCCACAGCCGCAGCCGACACTTCGGCAGATTCGCCTTGTAGCCCATGATCGATAACGACGGCCCGCAAAGGCAGGCTCTTTCGCCTAGACACCAAGAGCGCGCCTGCGGCCAGCGCCAGCGAATCAGCGCCCCCTGAGACGGCCGCCACCATCGGAGCGCTAATAGCGGCTTCGATAGCCTGGACAACTTCCAAAGTGGCGGGCTTTAGGGTCTTGGCAGCCATATTGCCCCAAATCAGCTACAACCGCAGCTGGCAAGCACCGTGGCCGAGCGATCAAGCCAGTGGTTGGCCGCCTTTTCGTGATGCCCGTCATGGGCGGCCAAGAAGGCAAAGGCCAGCATGGCGCCATCTTTGGTTTTCACGAAACCGGCCAGCGAGGTCGCCGCTTTGAGTGAGCCGGTCTTTGCGTGGACGACGTTACGGCCCGCCTTTTCGGTTTTGTCGCTGAAGCGCTTCTTCAGCGTCCCGTTTTTACCCGCAACCGGGAGTCCTCCCGAAACGTCGAGATAGACCGGGTCCGCGAGCACCATGCCCAGCGCCTTGGCGAGAGTCGAAGGCTTGATCCTGGCCTTGGGGGTGAGCCCGGAACCGCCGTCGATCTTCATGTCGCCGGTCCAAAGCCCGTGCTCTGCGAGCCAGTCGGAGAGCGCTCGCGAAGCGCCGTTGAAGCTGCCAGCTTTGCCGCGGGCGAGGGCGACGTGCCGGGCCAAAACCTCGGCGGCCACATTGTCGCTGTAACGCAGCAAGCGGCGCACCATCGTGCCAACTGTGGCCGATGTCACCTGCGCCACTTCGGCGGCATTGGCAGGAGCCTTGGCAGGCTTGACCGACGAAACTTTGACGCCCTTCTTCTTCAGCTGCTTGGCAAAGGCGCCGGCCGCCGCTTTGGCCGGATCGGTGTCGGCCCGCCAACCAGTGGATTTGCCCGAGTTGACCACCAACGACTTGATCCGCGCCGTGTAAGGTTTCCACTTCTTATCCCACGACGGAGAATAGGCGGCACCGGAAAAAAGCGAAGCGTCATAAGTCAGGGCAACTTTTTTCACACCTTTTGCCTTGAGGGCTTTCGCTGTCGCATTTGCCAAGGCCTCAATACTGGCGAGCTGGGCGGGAACCTTTGATTTCTTAATTGTCAGATACGGATCCCCGGCGCCAACTAGCGTGATCTTGCCTTTACCAGCGGAAACCACCTTGGTGGTGAATGTCTTTGCCGAACCCAAAACGTCGATCGCGGCCATAGCGGTAAGAATTTTCATGGTGGACGCCGGCACCATGGCCTTGTCGTTCTTTGCGGCAAATTGCCGCCCCTGGGTATCGAAAACGGCATAACCGGTGGACTTGAGCGACTTTGCGGAGACTTTTTCCACCTGTTTGGCCAGCACATCTGGATTGGGGGGGATGGACGGCGAAACCATCGACTCCACCACCTGGATGTCTCCCGGGCTGGCGGAGCGCGTCTGTTGAACAGGCTCGTTTGCCGTCGCGCAGCCGCCGAGTAACGCCAGGGACGTCAATAGGCAAAAACACCCACGAAATACCGTGCTGGCATTCTTGCGCTGTTGTTCAGGCAAAATCGACTCCTGTGAAATTGGTCTTTAGGCAACTATAGTTAACCATTGGCCAAAAGGCTCTTCAATAATACGTCACCCGGATAAGCGGAGATACTAGATGACTTTACCGTCTTTCTCGGCGCCTCATATGCGCCCCAGCCTGCACTTCGATGTCACCATCGAAATTCCCAAAGGCACCAAAAACAAGTATGAAATGGATCACGAAACCGGACGCATCAGGCTTGATCGAACGCTGTTCACTTCTACCCAGTACCCAAACGACTACGGCTTCATTGAAGGCACGCTCGGCCAAGACGACGACCCGCTGGACGCTATGGTCATCCTTCCGGAAGCCACCTTCCCCGGGGCGTTGATCGAATGCCGCGCAATCGGCATGTTCCGCATGTCGGACGAACACGGCGGCGACGACAAAGTCCTTTGCGTGCCGGTGGCCGACCAGCGGCAGGCCAACATCAAGGAACTCACCGACCTCCCCGATCTGTCTTTGCTCGAGATTGAGCACTTCTTCACCGTCTACAAGGATCTAGAGCCCGGCAAGTCCGTCGAAGGCGCTGTGTGGGTGGGCAAAGCCGAAGCCGAAATGGAGATTCAACACTCTTGGGACCGCGCCCGCGGTACAACCTACGAGAATAGCTTCACCCGATAACTAACTGTAATAACAGCTGAATAGGCTTGCCTAAGATTTATTCACGGCAAGCAGATGAGTCCAAAGGCGCGAACACTCTATTTGATGCGCCACGCTGAGCCTGTTTGGGGCGGGCCGGGCGTGGGCGATTTGCAGCGCCCGTTGACTGAGCGTGGAAAACGCCAGGCGGCAGCCCAAGGGGAGCTGCTTAGAGAGCGGGGCATTGAAAGGGTGCTGTGCTCCCCCGCATTTCGCACTCGCGAAACTGCCCAGCTCGCCGGGCTGGGCACCGGCATCACCGAGATCCCGGTGCTTTACAACAGCTCGGCATCGCGCATCCGCACCCAATTGGCGGCCATCCCCGAATATGTCTACGGAGTGCTGGTGGTCGCCCACCACCCTGGAATTGCCGAATTGGCCAGGTATTTGGCAAACGGTGCCTCGGATGCGTCAGCCTTGGCATTGATTCGCCACTGCTTCCCACCCGGCACTCTAGTCGGACTCGAATTCAACGACCTGTGGCCAGACCTGCACAGCGGCAGGCTCTTCTTGGCCCGCATCCCCGGCTGAGCGGATAGCGGCCAGCAGTCGAACCAGACCCAGTCTTCACCTTCCGCACATGAGGCAAAACATCAGGGTCCTCTACAGCCCTAATGCCTCGCAGGAAACAAAACCCGAAGTCCAACCTAAATACTTACCCGAAAACAAGAACAGTCGCCTAAGTCGGGTTCGTAAAATGCGAAGCGTAGCGACTCTCCGCCCTCGCTCTCCCTCGGGCAATGTTATTCGGCGCTATCGCTCCTCCAAATGGATTCTCGCTTTCGGAAGATTAACGTTTGGAATTCTAGTGATTTTTTCTATCGTATACAGTATTTGGCTGGCGCGAATTGGCCATACATGCGTAGTTTGAATTCCGTGCAAACCGAGAGTCAGACCTCTTCGATCTATGTCACAGACTTGACATGTTTACGTTTTTCACGCAACATATTCAACAACTAACAATAATGTAAGCAGACAAGAACCATACTGGCAGGGGGTACCACAATGGCCAATTCTCTCAAGATCAGAACGCCGCCAGGAATAATTATTTCGCTTGCGATGACGTTCAGCGTAGTTCAACTTGGTTCAACTGCTCAGGCGGTCGAATCAGAACCCACAATCTCGGAATCTAAGCCGTTGCTATCATGATCTGGGTTCTAGTCTTCTTGCATATGCTGATAAGTATGTTCTTTTGGTGTTTGGGATGGGCGAGTCTAAAATCGAAGTCACTAATTAGTGCTGTGGTTGCAGCTATCTGCATCTTGCTGATAATAATAGGACCGACTCCTGCTCGGGTAGCAACGTTTCTTGGACTAGAATTTGATTCGTCACAGGTATTAATAGTCTCAATTCTTACTTTTGCAGGGTCAATACTCGGTGCTGTTATGTTGAATAAACTGGGATTTACAAAATGGTTGGTGCATAAACTCGATAAATGAGTATTGATCAAATGAGGTTATAGTACGGCCAATTACCCCGTAAGATATCCGGCGGTAATTGGCCTACTTTGGGGGGTATGGGAAGCCATCACGCCTAAGCCGGGTAGGTACTTCGTCTAGTCACTTCGAACGTAACACTTTCCTTGACCAACGTCACAAAGAACCGTCCCCAAGTGACGTGAACGACCGTCCCCAAGTGACGTGAACGACCTGTGCCAGACCTGCACAGCGGCAGGCTCTTCTTGGCCCGCATCCCCGGCTAACGGTGCAACACCCGTCTGGCCAGCCAGTTTCCGAAGGTTTGCACGATCTGAACTAGCAGGACAATGGCCGCGACACCGGCATACATGACGTAGTCGTTGTACTTTTGGTAGCCGTATTGGATGGCAAAAGCACCCAAACCGCCAGCACCGACCACACCTGCCATGGCAGACATGTCTAAGATGCCGATAATCAAGAAGACGTAGCCTAAGATCAGCGGAGCCAGCGCTTCTGGGATAAGAATGCGGAAAAGGACATGCAGCCGAGATGCCCCCATGGCCCGCCCGGCTTCGATAATTCCCGGATCAGTGTTGACCAGCGATTGCTCGACTAAGCGCGAGGTCGCCATCGAACACATGATGACCATTGGAAGCAGGGCTCCCTTGACTCCGATGAACGTCCCCATCACAGCCACATTCAGCGGACGCACTGCCATCAAAAAGATCACAAAGGGAATCGGCCGCACCAGGTTTACCAAGAAATTGAGTGCCACAAAAACCGGTCGGTTTTGGAAGAGCCCGTCGCGCCTAGTCGCGAAAAGCGTCAGCCCAAGCACCAGCCCGAGTAGCCCGCCAACGAGCAGCGTCACGCCCACCATCTGCAGCGTTTGCAGGAAGGAGTTGAAAAACTCCTCGTTGTAAGACGGAATCCAACGGTTCTCTAAGATAATCATCGGGAACTCCCTTCGGTATGCACCAGCAACTGCCACACTTCATCTGAAATCGGATGCCCGGCGGTGCCGAGATCGGTAACTTGGGAGCCGGCCGCGCCCAGGCGGGAAATCACTTCGTCGGTGGCTGCGATGTCTCCGACTAATTCCAAGGTCACCGAACCAAGCGGCCGGCCTTCCACCTCGACGATGGAGCCAAAGACGATCGAGGCAAATACCCCGGTGCCTTTGGTGGCGGCGGTGAGCGCAAAGGAGGATGCGCCGTCATCTCGCAGCCGCACCAACACCAACCTTCCCGGATGGTACTTGCGCAGCCTCGCGACCGTCTCAGGCGAAGGCCGATCATGAAGGGCGGTGTTGATAAAGCGTTGGGTGACGGTTTGGGCCGGCTTGGCGAAGACGTCGTAGGTGGCGCCAGATTCGACGATTTTGCCGTTCTCCATCACGGCCACCCGGTCGCAGATGTATTGCACCACCTCCATGGCATGTGTGATGACTACGAGCGTGATGCCCAACTCCGTGTTGACCTTGCGCAACAGATCGAGCACGTCGCGGGTGGTCTCTGGGTCAAGAGCGCTGGTGGCCTCGTCCGCCAAGAGAATTTGAGGGTTGGAAGCCAGGGCGCGGGCGATGCCGACGCGCTGCTTTTGGCCGCCGGAAAGCTGTGCGGGATAGCTGTCGGCTTTATCGGCGATGCCGACGAATTCGAGTAGCTCTCGGGCGCGTTTTTCGCGTTCGGCTTTGGAGGCTTTCACCAACTTGAGCGGGTAGGCGACATTTGCCAACACCGTTCGGGCGGTAAAGAGGTTGAATTGCTGGAAAATCATCCCAATCTGGGAACGAAGCTGGTTTAGCCCATTTTCATTCAGCTTGGTGACATCTTGCCCAAGCACCTGGATAACCCCGGAATCGGCCTTTTCAAGGGCATTTATCAGGCGCACCAAAGTGGACTTACCAGCACCGGAATAACCGATAAAGCCAAAAATCTCACCCCTGGCAATGTCTAGCGAGACATTGTCCACGGCCTTGATATTCCCCTTTGCAAATGTCTTGGAGACATTGAGGAATTTGATAATGGGATCGCCTGGACGCGCTGTACCACTCATGGGAGAACCTTACTAATGCCGAGGCGGTGATTCGATGTGCCGCTGTCTGTTGGTCGCCCGATGCCGACGACGGGGACGCCCGGCTCAACGATGGAAAACACCGCTGAGCCGTAGCGTCCTAAGTGGGAAACCCCATCAACCCTATTTGGCGTGGGCCTTGAGTTGGGTCTCGGAGTCACTCAGAATCGTCTGCAGCTCTTCGTAGGTCTTATGTACGATGACTGCGGAATCCTTGGCCTGCTCGAGGAGAAGCTTGCCATATTCATCTGAATCCGCCAGCTCAAGGAGCTTGGCAACCCACGGGTTGTCTTTGATTTCCGGCTTGCCGGCCCAGATGTTGATGAACGGTGCCGAACCGGCATCGTTGGGATCGTCTGAGGCGATAGCGGTCTTGGGATCCAGGTCGGCGTCGAGGGCATAGGTGTTGTTGATGACAGCGCCGGCGACGCTCGGGTCGTCCAAGGTGCGCGCAGACTGATCGGCGGCAACCGGGGTTACCTTGGCCTTGGAGGCGGCTTCGTCGATATCCAAAGGAGTGGCATAGAGCAGATCTGTGCCTTCTTTGACGGTGAGCAGGCCATTGGCAGCCAACACAGAGATGGCGCGGGCTTGGTTCGTTTCGTCGTTCGGAATGGCAATCTGGGCGCCGTTGGGGATTTCAGCTAGCGATTTGTACTGCTTTGAGTACAGCGAAAGCGGATAGATGGCAGTTGCCTGCAAAGCGGCCAGCGGGGTGCCGGTCTCCACGTTATAGCCGGCCAGATACAAAATGTGCTGGAACTGGTTGATATCAAGATCGCCATTGGTGACAGCCGGGTTTACCGTCGGGTAATCGGAGAAGGTCGTCCACTTGACGTAGATGCCCTGCTCCTTGGCTTGCGCCTCTAGCCAGTCGTATTGAATTTCCGGGCCCATGACGCCGATCTTTATCGGGTTGTCTTCTGCGCCCAATTCGCCGGCCGCCGGTGCAGATGCCGGGGTGGTAGCCGAAGCCGGAGGTTCGGCTGATGTCGAGGGAGTGGGAGTTGCGCTGCCGCATGCCGAGAATGACACGGCGGCGGCCAGCGTTACTGCCAAAGCTAGTATTTTCTTCACGATTTCTCTCCTATTTCTGGGCTCGCACGAGCCCGCTTGGGACGCGGAAATGCGCCTTGTCATTGATAATTGTGTGATTAGTCCGTACGCCCGAAAACGCCTTTGCGGCTCTCTTTTGCGTCTAAATCAGCAGGCGAGCATGCACGAACAACACATATCCGTGTTGCACATTCGCGCGCTAAAAGCCATGGGACGAGTGAACCATCTCACCCCCAAGCGAGTCAAATCGAATACATTTGGGCACATTTCCGTGCCCCCTATCTATCTCGACACCCAATGGGTTATCGTTGAATATCACCTGCCCGAGGGCTGATGGTGAGCCTGCTGCGGGCAATGATGCCGCGTGGCGATGCTCGGGCATTCGAGACTAGGAGGAGCCTGACTCATGGCAACTTACCAACAATTAATTAACGGCGAGCTAGTTGATGCCACCACCGGCGACTGGATTGACGTTGAGAACCCCTACACCAACGAAATCATCGGCCGCGCGCCCAAGGGAAACGAGAACGATGCAGATGCCGCTTTGTCAGCGGCTAAAGCAGCGCAACCTGCCTGGGCCAGGCAAACCCCGGCGGCGCGCGCTGAGTATTTGACGCAATTCGCGCAAGTCATCCGGGACAACCGCATCGAGCTTGCCCAGCTGCTGATGCATGAGCAAGCCAAGATTGCCGGCCTGGCCCAGGTGGAGATCGACGTCACCGCGGTGTACTTCGATTACTACGCCGGCTGGGCACGCAAATACGAAGGCGAGGTCATCAGCTCGGACGACCCGCAAGAGAACATCTTCCTCTTCCAAAAGCCAATCGGCGTTGCCGTCGGCATCTGCCCGTGGAACTTCCCATTCTTCGTCATGGCCCGCAAGGTCGCCCCTGCGTTGCTAGTCGGCTGCTCTTCGGTAATCAAGCCGTCCAGCACCACGCCGCTGACTACGCTGCGCTTTGCCGAACTCATCTCATCTTTGGGCTTGCCCAAGGGTGTTTTGAACTTCGTCACCGGTGGCGGAGCCACCCTGGGCGCGGCTTTGACGACGCATCCCTATAGCGATCTGGTCTCCCTCACCGGCTCGGTGGACGCAGGTGTGGAAATCATCAAGAACTCCGCTGAGAAGATCATGAAGACGTCCCTGGAATTGGGCGGCAAGGCTCCGGCCATCATCTTCCCAGACGCCGACATTGATCTCGCGGTCAAGGGCGTTACCGACTCGCGTCTGATCTACTCGGGCCAGGTCTGCAACTGCTGTGAGCGGGTTTACGTCCACTCTTCCATCTATGACGAGTTCGTCTCCAAGCTCAAGGCTTCCTTCGAAGCCGTCCAGTACGGCGATCCGGCTGCGGACGGCGTCACCTACAGCTCGCAGATCGATAAGGGCCAGCTTGAGAAGATCTCGGGCATGCTCGACCGGGCTGTGGCAGCGGGGGCAACAGTGCTCACCGGTGGCCATGTCGCCGACAAGGGTACCGGCTACTTCTTTGAGCCAACCCTGCTAGAGGGCGCTGCGCAAGATTCCGAGATAGTGCAGAAAGAGGTCTTCGGGCCGATCCTGCCGATCATCCGCTGGGACGACTACGACGATGTCATCGCCAAGGCAAACGATTGCGAATACGGGCTCACTTCGTCCGTCTTCACGACCAATGTTTCCACCACGATGCAGGCAATCAAGGATCTCAACTTCGGCGAGACCTATGTAAACCGCGAGCACTTCGAAGGTATCCAGGGCTTCCACGCCGGCTGGCGTAAGTCCGGTATCGGCGGCGCGGACGGCAAGTGGGGCCTCCACGAATACCTGCAATCTCAAGTTGCCTACATTCGCTACTGATATTTCACGCCCTTGGGGGCAGGCGCAGCCAAATAACTAGTTGGGCGTTGCATCTTGGGTGCAGCGCCCAACACCCGTTTAAGCGAGTTCGGCTTGGCGCTGCTATTTTCGGACGGCTATCGTTCAACATAGTGGTTGCTGTGGTTTTGACCGATATGGCGACCACAGCTTTTGAGGGTTTGCACCGGCTCAACATCGAGTATGGCCAGACAGTTGTTATCTATGGAGTCGGCACCGTAGGTTTGATGGCCGTGCGCGCGCTGTGCTAAAAGGTGCCGGACGAGTCTTTGCGCACTGTGACCGCCCGCGGCGGCCGGGCAAACCTGGAACGGCTACTCAAGTTGGTCGAGTATGGACGCCTCGCGCCCGAACGCATCGTCACCCACATCTACCACGGTCTAGACAAGGTCGAGGAAGCGCTCAAGCAAATGGGCGGCAATGACCGCACAGCCATCAAGCCGGTGGTATTCGTCGACTAAAACAGCAGGCCATCCCCCAATAGTTACATCTCATCCCCCAATAGCTGAGGGTCAACCCGTTCGGGTTGACCCTCAGCCTTGCCAGTTGGATAAATCTCTCTTTGTTGCCGTGCCTACTTAATGGGGCTCTTCGGATTTCAGGTGGGTCAAGGTGTTAGTCCTCCGGCGATTAAGAGCATTCTCAGTCGGTAGTTTTCGGGGTTGGTGAAGCCTCTGGCGATGCGGCGTGCGAGTTCCATTTGTTGCGGGACGCGGTGACCCCCACTCACTGGAAAACCGGCACACCGCCAAACGGAATCACGGCTCAACATCCACCAAAACAACGACCTGCAACAACCGGAACACTGGCTCTGACCCACCAGAACGTGCAAACCGTCCCCAAGTAACGTCACGAAGGACCGTCTGGCGGCTTTCTTAGACAGGGAACGCTCCCCCGATTTGCCCAATGCGATGGGTATCCTGGCCGGACTGACGACGGATGCCACTGTCGCGCAAGTGGCGCAGGCTACTATTAACGGCGTGGTGTTGGGGTTGCTTGAAGGGTTGGATGCTATTTCGAAGAGCGCGTCAACCGATGGGCACCTTATCGCTGCTGGCGGCGGCGCAAAAACTGTCGCCTACCGGCAGACGCTCGCAGATTTCTTGCAGCGCGAAGTGTTGGTGCTTGAGGCTCCCGGCGCTACGGCTCGCGGGGCAGCATTGCAGGCTGCGTCCGTACTATCGCAAAGGCCGATTTCCCAATTGCGAGACGCTTGGCGGCCTGCGGTTGCGGCTGTTACTGAGCCAAAAACGGTGCTGCCGCCGAGTATCAGACAGGGTTATCGCGAACTCGCACAACATAGAAGGATGGACAGATGAGTCTATATATCGACAGCGCAGATTTAGTGAAAGTGTCGCGGCTGCTTGCCAGCGGCGTTTTTGAAGGAGTAACAACAAATCCGACAATTCTCGCGCGCGCTGGGCTGAGTTCGGCAGACCGCCCACAACTTTTTGCGCAGTTAAAAGCTGCTGGTGCAAAGCTAGTTTTTATGCAAGCAACCGGCGCAACGGCGGCTGATATCGCTAAAGACGCGTCGTTCATCCGAGAAATTGACCCAGCGATTGTGGTGAAGATTCCAGCCACCGAAGCAGGTGTCACTGTCGCCGCAAAATTGGCGCGTGATAGTTATTTGGGACAGGGTCGGCATTGCGAGGTGCTGCTCACTGCTGTCTACCATCCAACGCAGGCATTGCTGGCTGCTGGCGCAGGCGTCCAATACATCGCGCCTTATTTTGGGCGGCTGAATGACCAAGGCTTCAACGGGCAGCAGATTGTGGCGCAAATTGGAGCCATCGCTACAGCCAACAGCATCGAGACGGTGGTGGCATCGTTGCGTTCGCTAGATGATTTGCCCGCGCTGGCTGCTGCCGGTGTGCCGTCGTTTACGCTGAGTGACGATTTGGCTATCAAACTGCTCAACGACCCGCTAACTGACA
>JAITSW010000179.1 GCA_031287505.1 Propionibacteriaceae bacterium | reverse complement strand
GGTCGGCCAATAAACCTTGGTGAATATCTCCAGCGACTCGCGGCGTTGACCCTTGAGAACTTTACCCAAGACCTTCTCAGCAGCCGTATTGGCATAGACGTCAGCGGTATCGAAGGAGCTGATGCCTGCATCTAGCGCAGCGTGTACGCAGGCAACCGCAGCTTCCCTCTCTACCTGAGATCCGTGGGTAATCCAGTTTCCATAAACGATCTCAGAGATCTTCAGACCGGAATTACCCAGATAACGGTATTTCACTTAGGCGTTTACTCGCCTTGGAAAGAATCGCTCAGATCGACAGCCTCGGTGAGTTCATCGTTCAAGCCAAGATCGGCAACAACCGGCGACGCGTCAACCAGCGAGTTGACGATACCGGCACCACCAAGCGTGGCCAACATCTGCCGGACGTTGGTGAGCTGGGCGGTAATCGCATCGCGACGAGATGTGGCGGCCTGCAACTCGCGATCAGATTCACGGCGAATCTTCTCGGCAGCTTCACGGGCCTGCTCGGCGATCCGGGCAGCTTCGGCATTTGCGCTCTTGAGCAATGCCTCGGCCTGGCTTTCAGCCTCAGCCTTGATGCGGTCAGCGTCGCGCAGCACCGACGTGCGGTAATCTTCGGCGCGAGCGGTGGCCTCTTCGTTGGCCTGTGCCTGGGCGGCGAACTCTGCGGCAGCCTTGTCGCGGCGATCTGCGAGCGTCTTTTCGAAATCAGCAGAGGCGGCGGCGGACTTTGCGCGCTGATTCTCGAAGACCGCTTCCGCTTCCTGACGGCGGGCGGTGGCTTCGCGATCAGCGGCGTCCACAATCTCGTCTGCCTGGCGCTGGGCATTGGCAACGATCTTGGCCACTTCGGCGTCGGCGCGCGAAGTAACGTCGCGGGCGTAGTTGTCGGCATCGGCGCGCACCCGGTCAGCCTCGGCAGCAGTCTCGGAAGTGAGCTTCTCGGCATCGCGAACAGCCTTGTCACGCAAGCTCTTGGCCTCTTCTTCGGCCAAAGTCAGGATGCTGCCAATGCGATCACCAAGATCGGCATAGGTGGGGGCGGCTGTTGAATGGGCATGCTCGGCTTCGGCGGCGGCAGCGCGGGCGCGATGCTGTACCACCTCTTGCTTAAGCTGGACGACGCTAGCCTGCAAACGCGACAGTTCATCGGTGTTGCCTGCAGCTTCCCTCTTCGCGGCTTCCAAGGCTTCTTGGAGATCACCTACCGCCTTATCTACCTCGGAAGGTTCGTATCCGCGCATTACAGTACGAAAAGTTGTTGATTCTGCCATTTCGATCTCTTCTATTAGTTGTTGTGAACATGTGAACTTGGTGTTTCAGACACGGCCAGTGCCTCAATTACACCGGATAAACCGGCAAGTTGCGACTCAATCTCATCACGGCGTTTCGCCAACGCCGAAACCTCTCCCCGAGAACGCTCCAACATTGCCCGAGCTTCGAGACGGATTTGGTCGGCATCTGCGCGTGCCTGCGCCAAAACCTGTACCGCGTCTTCTCGGGCAACCTTGATGCGTTCATAAGCATCGCGCTGAATTCTTTCCATATCTGCGGACGCGCGATCTCGAATCTGCCGCATGCCAACCTCGGCTTCGGCCAGACGACGCTGCGAATGCTCCAACGTGCTGTTGGCTTGGGCTTTCGCTTCGCTTTCGATAGTCTCCGCGGTTTCACTGGCTTTTTCGACGATCGCAGCCGCCTCTTCCTTGGCCTGCTCAAGATCGGCTTGCGCCTGAGCCGCAAGCTTGTCGGCAGTGGCCTTGGCGGATGCCGCATACTTTTTGGCCTCTAGTTTGGCTTCCCGCATCGCCTGGTCAGCTTCGTCCTGCCTCAACTTGGAATACTTCAAGACCTCGTCGTAGGCAGTTTCTTTGAGCGCGGAAATCTCAGCTTCCACTTGTTCGACGAAATCCTTCATTTGCTGCTCAACTTCGGAGCTATGCTTCACCGATGCCGCAAATTCCTCGTCAGCCTTACGGGTACCCTCGTTGACAATATCTTGGGCTTGGACCTTCGCCTGCTGTAGCAAGTCGGCAATTTCCGCCTCCGACTGGGCCCGCTCATGCGACCAAGCAGTTCGAGCCTGCTGAATCTCTGAAAGGCCTTGCGCGATCTGCTGAGCCCGGTCGCGACTCATCTGAGCGCGAGTCTCATCTGCCTCAGCTTCAAAGAGAATGCGGCGATGCGAGATTTCTTCGCTCAGTTCTTGATAACGGGCCTCAATGTCGCTCTCGACATCTTGAACGCGCTGGTTCATCCGCTCTTGGATGGCGGCGGTTTGCTTGTTGATCTTGTCGGCGATTTTCCGAGCCTCTTCATTGGCCCGAGAGACGATGTCCTCCGCCTGCCGTCGCGCCTGGTCGACAGCTTCGTCTGCCGTGCGCTGAGCGGTGTCCACGATCGAACGGGCCTGATCCGAGGCGTCAGACCGGATGACGTGGGCATCTTGGGCCGCCGCCGCCATCCGGTCTTGGGCAGTAGCCATTATGTCTCTTGCCTCAGTGTGGATGGCTTCGAGCTTGGCGCGGGCTTCCGCGTTCTGCTCGTTTAGGCGCTCTACTTCGGCCAATTCGTCGCGAATATCGTATTTCGCCTCAAATACCAGGCGATCTGCCAACTCTTGCGCGTTGAGGATGAGCATTTGAGCCGTGTCGACGGGTGTGGAGGCAGGCTCCGGGGAAGGCAGCACCCCAAGGAAAGCCGGCTGTGGAATATCTGGCATCGGAGCCGGGATGGTTTGCGCGGCACGAGCCCGCAACTCAGAAAGTGTTGTGGGGGTGGCTATCGCCGATTCGGCTACCGCGACTGGAGGTGGCGGAACAGGGCGAGGCGGCGCCGGCACGGAAGCCTGCCACGATTCCAAGGGCGAAAAAGTAGCGGGCGCTGGCTTTAGCCGCGGTGCCGTTACTGCTGGAACCGGCGATTGGGCTGGGACAGGAGCCGGCGCAACAGTCGGCACCGGGACAGGAGCCGGGCGCGGAGCCGGCGCAACAGTCGGCACTGGCGCATAAGTCGGAACTGGTGCCTGCTGAACTGGTGGAACCGGCCTAGGCGGAGTTTCGTAGCCGGCGGGTGCCGGGACAAGTATTTCGGCGGGACTTTGCGGCTGTGGTTGCGCCAAGTCAACACTCATCAGCTCAGCCAGCAATGGGCCGATACCTGAATTCTCGAGATCTAGCGGAGCGGATTTTGGCTCCTCAACCGCAACGGGAGCGGGCATTGACTCAGAGTGCTCGCCTAAGGGGTCTGGAACAGCCGGCGGGGTCGCCCGCACGGAAGATTCCCATTGAACCATGTCCCCCATACTTTCGGTCTCAGCCAGTCTCCAGCAAATTATAGATCCTAAATGGGGTCAGGGTCTGCACTTTATGTTCAGTATCGCAATATCAACAAAAAATGAGGCGACTAGACTTACCTGTGTGCAATATGTGTCAACCCGCGGAAACTGCTCTCCACAGTCCTTCTCCGACATTCTTCTTTCCGGGCTAGCTCCCGACGGCGGGCTATTCGTTCCGCAGTCGTACCCCCAAGTTTCCGCGCGGCAACTCGATGATTTTCGAATGCTTCTAGCCGAGCAGGGATATGCCGCACTGGCGGCGGCTGTCTTGTCGCTCTTTGCGCCCGACATCCCACAAGCCGACCTCAGCGGTATTTGCAAGCGGGCATATAGCAGCGATGTATTCGCCACCAGCGACATTGTCCCCGTCTCGAAATTGAACGACGGGCTGTATCTGGCACACCTGAGCGACGGTCCGACGGCTGCCTTCAAAGACATGGCCATGCAGTTCTTAGGGCAGGTTTTCGAGTATGAATTGGCCCGCCGCAACTCAAATATCAACATATTGGGGGCTACCAGCGGCGATACCGGCTCATCCGCAGAATACGCCATGCTGGGACGCAAAGGCATTCGGGTGTTTATGCTTACCCCGGCGGGGCGGATGACCCCATTCCAGCAGGCTCAGATGTACTCCATAGCCGACCCGGCGATCATCAACATTGCTGTTGACGGGGTCTTCGATGACTGCCAAGACCTGGTCAAGGCTGTCGCCGCTGATCTTGATTTCAAAGAAAAATACCAAATTGGCGCCGTGAACTCGATCAACTGGGGTCGTATCTGCGCCCAGGTCGTCTACTATTTTGCGTCCTGGCTGCGAGTGAGTGGATCAGTGGACGAAAAGGTCTCTTTCTGTGTGCCAACCGGAAATTTCGGAAATATTCTTGCCGGGCATGTCGCGAAACAGATGGGACTGCCAATTGGCAAACTAATTTTGGCGACCAACGAGAATAATGTTCTGGACGAGTTCTTCCGCACCGGCGTCTATCGAGTTCGCGATGCCGCTGCCGTGTACGCCACGTCCAGCCCGTCTATGGATATCTCCAAAGCCAGCAACTTCGAGCGGTTTATCTATGACGTTTTCGATGGCGATGGCGCCCGCGTGCGAGAGTTGTTCGCCGAAAATCTACCTAGGCAGGGGTATTTCGATATTTCGCACACCCCGGAGTTTGCCGGTATTGCGCCGCGTTTTGGATTTGAATCTGGAGCCTCGCGCCATGCAGATCGCGTCAACGCCATCAAAAATATCTGGGAATCGGACGGCGTGATAGTCGACCCGCACACCGCAGACGGGATCGCAGTGGCCAGGCAATTGCGGGGGAGCACTCCCGTGGTGGTCACCGAGACGGCTTTGCCAGTCAAGTTCGCGCAGACTATCGAGGAAGCGATTGGCTTTGTGCCCAAAACGCCGGCCCGCTTTGCCGGGTTGGAAGAGCTTCCGCGCACGTTCACCGAGATTGGCAAGGACGTGGATGCCCTGCGGGCACTGATCGTCGAACGAGTGGCTGCGCCGTAGGTTGGGAAGGGATTCGAGACCCAGAATAGCGTTAGCGGCGGGAATGCCGCTTAGGAAGCGGTTTTGGACGCTCAGCGGCGGGAATGACGTATTACTCGCAGTCGAAGATGCGGCCTCCGGCGACCAGATTCGGGGAACCCTCGCCTAATAAGCGGATCTTATTGGGCAAAGTGAACACATAGGCGTCCTCGCCGTAGCCGGTCTCTTCCAGGGTTCCTTTGGGGAATTTCTTGTGCAGGGCGACGAAGTCGACATCTAGGGGCGGGTTGCCAGCCACACTAAGACCGGCCTGCGAGCCACCCTCGATGTTGTAGCCCCAGGCGGCTAGTTTGCGGGCCGATTTCTTGGAACGGTCTTTGGCGGAGTAAATCACCGAGAGCGAGCCGTAATCTGACTCGGAAATGTACGGGCTCTTCGAGTCCATTTCACATTGAATGCCGAGGAACGATCCGGTGGGCTCGCCAAATCGTTTTTGCAGCGCCTTCTCAACGGTGGCCTCTGCCGTTCCAAAGGCATATTGGCCGATCCCTTTGCCACTCAGCTCAAAAACCTCTTTCGCGCTCGCGCTTGGGCTGGCGCTTGGGGATCCACTCGGAGAAGGCTCCACACTCGGCGTTGGGGGCAGCGACTCATTTGGCAGTGACGGCTCCGGCGGGGCGGTCTGCGTGGAAGTCTCCCTTGGCGACGGGCTTCCGGTGGAGGCCTGCGGTGGCGGAGTGGTCGCACAAGCCGAAACCAACAGCGCGGAACCGACAAACAATGCGGCAGCGGTAAGCGCCCTGCGCCGGGAGGTAAAGGACATTGCGCTCTCTTTCTTTGCCATCTCGCAATTATCCCGCACAGTCCGCAAAAGGAGTTGGAGGCAGCCTAAAACGACGGCTCGTTAACCGCCGCGTTTACCTGCCGCAGGCTTAACCACCACTGCGCGTTTGGACGACCGGCCTTGGCATCTATTTGGCGGCGCAATTGCCCGATGTCGGTGACCTCGACGTGCCCATTCACCAAACCCAAGTACTGGATAGGGAACTCCCCAGCCTCCAGATTTTCTTGGATAGCGGTAATCGCCCGAGATACCAGCCGAGTGGCGAGCAGCCGGTCAAACGGGCTTGGATTTCCCCCTTGTTGAATATGCCCCAAGATGTTTTGCCGAACGTCATAGAGGTCTTGGCTCTCTTCGTCGAATATCCGCGAGATGAAATCGGTGGTGTACTTGGCGTTCGCGCCCTCGGAGCGAATAGCCAAGAAAAGTTGCCGTCCAGCACTAAACGAAAGCCGCAGGTATTTCACGTCATCGGCAAGTTGCGCCAAGGTTATCCCTTCTTCGGGCAGGTACACCCGCTCGGCGCCAGTGGCAATAGCGCTCATCATGGCTAGGTACCCGCAATTTCGCCCCATAGTCTCAACCACAAAGGCTCGCTGCGAAGCCGCGCCAGAACCCTTGATCCGATCTATCGCCTCGACGATGACGTTCAGCGCGGTATCGGCTCCTATCGCCAGCTCAGATCCGGGGAGATTGTTGTCAATAGAGAGCGGCACGCACATCATCGGAATGCGCAGAGCCGGGAAATGGTCGCGTTCGCGCCAAAGCAGATGTGCGGCCATGTAGGCATTCCAGCCGCCGAGAATCAGCAAGGCGTCGATTTCATTTTCATCGATCGTGCGGGAAATCTCATATAACTCGTCCTCATCGGGGACGTGTCGTCGCAGACCCAACTCCGCGCCGCCTTCGCTGACCCAACCTTCGACGTCATTCCACGCCAACTCGCGCACCTGTCCGTCGCGGAGCCCGGGGAAGCCGCCGGAAACACCCAAGGGGACAAAGCCGCGGTTCACTCCCAAACGCACTGCGGCCTGCGCGGCCGAGTTCATGCCCGGCGCCAAGCCACCAGCGTGAATGATCCCAAGTCGCCGGGGATTGGCAGGCGTGGCAGCGGGAGCCGGAGTGGCTAACTCGGCGAACAGCGCGGCGTTCTCTTGGAAGGAACCGCCCCGAGCCTGCATGGCCCGCTCAAAATTCTTGGCCTTGATCAGCGTCGGGACATTTTGGGTATTGGCCACCGACTCAATGAGCGGTAGCCGGGCAATCCGATTCTCCCGGAAGCCAAACACCACGCCTGAATCCTGCTCGCCATCCCCCAATACCGCCCGCGCGGCCTCGTAGCCCAGCCAGGTGGAAGCCCAACGGTCGTAGGCGCTTGGGGTGCCGCCGCGCTGCACATGCCCCAAGATCGTCACCCTGGCATCCTCACCCAACTGATCTTGAAGAGTCTGGCGGACGTATTCGGCGGTGATCGGCTTTCCAGTTTGGTCGGCGGCACCTTCAGCCACAATCACCATCGAATCGCGGCGCCCAGCCTCGCGTCCAGCCTTGAGAGACGCACACATTTCGGTTTCCCAGCCCTGGGCCGGAGGATTCTCCGGGAATAGGGCGTAATCGCAACCACCGGCGATCGCGGACATCAACGCCAAATAGCCGCAATGGCGTCCCATAACTTCGACTACGAACGTTCGCTGATGTGAGGCCGCGGTAGAGGACAGCGCGTCAATGGCGTCGATAATGCGGTGGAGTGCCGAATCGGCGCCGATCGTCATATCGGTTCCAACAAAATCGTTGTCAATCGAGCCCACTAGTCCGGCAAATCGCAAAGTTTGATGAGCGGCTGACCTCGTCTAGGAAATGACTCCGGTTTGAACTAACTCGGCAAGCAGGCCCGCCCAATCCTGCGAAAAGTAACGCAACCCGGTTAGGGAGCCGTCCCCGCCAATCACCACCAGTCGGTCTATGCCGTGTTCAAGTAAATTGGCGGCTGCCTTTAGCTGTCCCGGACGTTCGCGAAAATCATTGGAACGGAAGGTGCCGATGACAGTTCCACCCAGATGCAAGGTGCGGCTGACATCCTCCCAACCAAATTTTCTGATGAGCCCACCGCCGTCAACCATGCCTTGGTAACCCTCGTAGACGGCGTAAACCTCAGCGCCCAGCCCCAAAGCCGTGCGGGTGAGGGCGCGCACAGCCGCGTTCATACCTTGGGCGTCTCCGCCGGAAGTAAGGATTCCCAAACGCTTGGGATGGTGAGGCGTCTTAGCCGGTGTCCGAGTCATAACGCCACTCTAGTGCGAGTCGAAGGCGGGACACGGAAACACCCAGCCGACGGTGGAATGACGTGGGGAAGGGTATGGCAGGGCGTTTAGCCGCCAGCCCTCACCGCCGCATGGACGTGGTTGAAATGATTCTCGTTGACGGAACCCCGGTCAGCCATCTTTTTCCAACGCTGGCTGCTGGGCGTCCAAATCTGCTGCTCGAAGATCACGTGGTCGATGTGGAACTCAGCGGCGTTCTTGACGAGATAGTTTGCGATACGCCAGCCGAGTTCGCTCTCGACATGGGTGGTGAGCATGATGTCTACCGCCCGGCCATTCTTGTGGAACGCCCGCCCGCCCGCGCGCCAGCCGCCAAAAGAGTTCACGTCTGGGAAAAGCGCGCACACCGAACGGTAGATGCGGATAGTCGAGGGAAGCAACTTGTCTTCAAAACCCGCCGATTGCCGGGTGCACGGCTCTTCGATGATTCCGGCGGCTAACTCGGGAGTTTCTTCGGTGAGCTTGGACGCCAAAACCCAACCGTCTTCCCCATCTAGCTCAACACGTTGGTAATCACCGACAACCTCGTCGCTGATCTGCACCTTGTCGCCGATATCGAACGCGGCGATCGCCTCGGCATCCTTTTTCGCGGCGGCCAAGACCGGAACTTTGGCAACGGTGTAGGCCCGGTGTTTGCTCAGCAAATCCTGCGAACTGCCAGCCAATTCCGGCTCGGCGATAATGCCCCCGATTGCCGCGCGAACCTCGGGCTCCGGATCAACCGCAGTGGCTGAAGGCTGCGGAGAGAAGGTGCTGCCGGCCAGCGCGGGAAGACCGGCATTCAAAGCAAACGCGGAAACTGCGATGAAGGCAACCGCTCCACCAGCCGCAGCGGAAAGGCGCTTTACGAATGGGCTTCCCCAAGGATTTTCTGCCCGCCGCGGGCGGGAACGCACCGATGAAAGCTGTGATTGGCTGGAATCGCCTAAGACCACAAGACGAGTCGGAACGTAACCCGACGACCCAGAGTTGGACGACCCAGAGTTGGGAACGGATTCCCCCCGCTCTTCGGCTTGAACCGCGACACTCGCTTGAACCGCGACCCTCCGGGGGGTATAAGTCTCGTGCATAGCCTGCCTGTAGGTTTCTTAGAATCTTTTCAGGATTCTTGGTTTCCTTCGGAATACTATCAGTTTTCTCAGGGATCACAATAGCTGTCCAGAGACAGGTCCAGCCGGCTAGTGTGCCAACTCGCCCCAGAATTTTCCGAGCACCCGCAACTCTTCCAAGTCTGGGTTATTGACGGCGTCGTCAAAGGTTAGCCGCAGCCAAATGCCAGCCGCGCCATGTGCCAGCCAGTCGGCAGCGAAGTCGATATCAAAGTTGCCGCTGCCGATGAGGGGTGTCTGCCCCAGAATCCGAGTGGCAAGCTGGGTATAAGCCGTATCTAAGCTGCTTGCCAGGGGTATCTGCACGGCAGCGGGTTTGGCGGCGGCGGCTCCGCGTAACTCGTCTGCGCTGAGGGCTCCCAAAACAGCGGGGATGCCCACGCCCGCAAAAGGAGCGGAGTACGGCGTTCCGACAAAGTGGGCGCCACCGGCCTGCGCAGCCTTAGCGCCGAGCGCGTCGATAACATCGTGAACACCGATAGCAGCGCGTCTGCCGAAAACCGGGGACAGAGTTCCCAAGGCGGTAGTCGAACCAACCGACCAAGCCCGCAAGCCCGTCTGCCAAAGCACCTCGCCAACGGCCACGAGCCGGGCGGCATCCAAAGGCGGCAGCGCCACAATAATGCGGCTAGCCCCCAAAGCGCTTGGCATCAACTCCATAAAGCCATCCTAGGCCGTGCCAAGGGGACATAACCAGCAAAGATAGGCCGATAGGCTTGACCCGTGCTGCGCAAACTGACTGCCAAAGTTCCCCGAATCCCGCTACCTGAATATGCGGATGTTGCTTGGGCGGCGCAAGGGAACAGCGGCAAGCTAAATGACACGGGAACTCTCATCCTTTACCTTGTGGAGTCGCTCTGTATTCCGCTGACTATCATCGCCACGCTATTTGGCAACGCGCAATTGGGTTTGGCACTATGGTTTGCGGCCGGCATTTGCGATTGGGCCGCATCGCGAAAGGATTCCAATCTTTCCCGCATCGCCTCCTATGCCAACTTGGGCCCAAACCTCAGGGCTTTGATTCGCTCGATTGCGGCTTTCTTTCCACTCGCCACGCTGTCAGCCAGCGAATCATTCACCGAACAACCTGCCCTCTATGCCGGCTATGTGCTGGTGGTGGTTGTGGTTCAGCTGACTTGGGCGGCCGTGATCGTGCTGGTGAACCTACTCTCCCAAGCTGCCCCCGTTTTGAGATATCAGCCCGGGCCAAGCCCGCAAGACGAGACGTTTTCGGCTTACGGACGTGTCTACTCGGCAGCAGTGCAAACCCCGGCGCCGCTGGTTATCGCCGAGGGTCTCTTCATCGGTATGTGGATGGCATTCTTCGCCAGCGAGTGGGTGCGCGAGACCTTCCCGGCTTTTGGCATGCGGGCCTTGTGGATGCCCCTGCTTGCCATTGCGCTTGCCACCGCCTACGGGATTGCGGTTTTCTCCCAAGTGCGAAAACTGCGAAAAAGCGCCAAAGCCGCCGAAGCCGAAATTGTTGCCCAAGTGGGTGAGTTTTCCCCCCGCTATGTTTTCTACATCTCGATGGCCTTCGGGCAGGCCGCGTTTATGGCTAACCAGTGGATCCCCGTCTTCGACCGGGTGGCCGAGCGCGGCATCATGGTGGTACGCGAAGCCAGCCAACTGCTGCCGCTGGCCGCGTCCAAGCTGCCGGTCTACTACGCCGCCACGCCAAGGCAGCTGGAAACCCTCATCTTGCCCAGCGTCAAAGCGGCCTTTTACCCGTCTTTTTCAGACAGGAACGCCCACTTAATGCGAAACCCGTTGGTCAAACACGTGATGATTCTGCATGGGGATTCCGACAAAGCATCATCAATGAACGCTCTGGCTAGGGGTTATGACGAAATCTGGGTAGCAGGCGAGGCTGCGGTAGAACGCTACTGGAATGCCGGCATTGACATCCCGCGCCAAAAATTTGCGATAGTCGGCCGTCCGCAGGCCGGAGGACTGAAGTCTGGCCCTCTCAATCAACAGCCCAAGATCGTCCTCTATGCCCCCACTTTTGAAGGCTACTACGAGGAAACCAACTACACCTCATTGGCAAAGATGGGGCCAGAGATTGTCAAGTGGCTGCTAGCTAACCGCCCCGATGTGCGAATCTGGTTTAAGCCGCATCCATCCACCGGGCGGCAGTTGCGCTCCATGCTAACTCCAAAGGCTCAAATTGAGATGCTGTTGCGGACGGGCGGAAACGGAAATCTGGTCGTTGCCGATCAGCGGCTGGCTATCAATGACTGCCTGGAGCGGGCAGACATCTTAGTCACGGACGTGTCGTCGGTGATGACCGACTTCCTCTACACGCTGCGCCCAATCGTGGTGTGCAACCCCAAGGGTTTCACCGCCGGCGAATTTGAGGCCCGGTACCCGAATACGACCAGCGCCTACCGGCTGGACGCGGGTTTGGAAGCCATCGGCGAAATTTTCGACGACGCCCTGGGCGCCGACTCAAAACAAACCGGGCGGGCAGCTGCCAAGATCCGATTGCTCGGAGATCTGCCGGGCGGCCCGCAAGCGGCCTTCGCAGCCGAGATTCACCGCCTCACCTCTTAATAGAAAGAGAATCGCATTAGACTGGGCGCATGAGCGCACTTATCGATGCCGCGAAAACTGCGGCTTGGGCGAAACTAGGCAAATTATCCGCAGGGCTTTCCCCCGATCTGCGCACTTGGTTCGAGCAGGATCCACACCGAGCCGAGCGGTACTCCCTAACCGCTGGCGAGCTTTGGGTGGATCTGTCGAAGAATTTGATCAATGACGAGATTTTGGCCGCCCTGGTCGAACTGGGCGAAGAGGTTGGGCTAACGGCAAAACGCGATGCGATGTTTGCCGGAGAGCGCGTCAACGTCACCGAAAACCGTTCCGTCCTGCACACTGCCCTGCGCCGTCCGACAGCCAAGCCTTTGGATGTCGAAGGCGTCGAAGTGGTAGCCGAAGTGCATAAGGTGCTGGAGCGGGTTTACGCCTTTGCCGACGACGTGCGCAGCGGAAACTGGAAAGGCATCACCGGCAAGCCGATTCGCACGGTCGTCAATATTGGGATTGGCGGTTCGGACTTAGGGCCGGCGATGGTCTACGAAGCCCTGCGCCCGTATGTCCAGGCGGGTTTGCAGTGCCGTTTCATCTCTAATATCGATCCCGCCGATGTGGCGCTCAAAACCGGCGACCTGGATCCGCAAACCACGCTTTTCATCGTGGCTTCCAAGACTTTCACCACCTTGGAGACCCTCACGAATGCCCGGCTGGCCCGTACTTGGCTGCTAGACGCCCTCGTCGCCCTTGGAGCCATCGCTGACACCGATGAAGCCCGCTCGCAGGCCGTCAGCCGACATTTCGTCGCAGTCTCCACCGCGCTGGACAAGGTCGGGCAATTCGGCATCGACCCCAAGAATGCCTTTGGTTTCTGGGATTGGGTAGGTGGACGTTACTCAGTTGATTCTGCCGTCGGAACGGCAGTTGCGGTAGCCATCGGCCCGGAAAACTTCAACGATTTCCTAGCCGGCTTCTATGCCATAGACGAACACTTCAAAAACACCGAGCTGGCGCAAAACGTCCCGGCGCTGATGGGGTTGCTAAACATTTGGTACACCGATTTCTTGGGAGCTAGCTCTCACGCCGTGTTGCCCTACGCCCAAAGCCTGCATCGCTTTGCCGCCTACCTGCAGCAACTCACCATGGAATCCAACGGCAAGAGCGTGCGCCTGGACGGCTCGCCGGTGACCAGCCCCACCGGAGAGATTTTCTGGGGCGAGCCGGGCACAAACGGGCAACACGCGTTCTACCAATTGATCCACCAAGGCACCGCCCTCATCCCGGCTGACTTCATCGCGGTAGCCAACCCGGCCTATCCGCTCAAAGACGGCGGGCAAGACGTGCACGAGCTTCTTTTGGCCAATTTCCTCGCTCAGAGCAAAGCCCTGGCGTTTGGCAAGACGGCAGACGAAGTGCGGGCCGAAGGCACCCCCGAAGCGATCGTCCCCCACCGGGTATTCCAGGGAAACCGCCCGTCTACCTCGATTCTCGCCCCCAGGCTCACCCCGGCGGTTGTCGGCTCGCTCATTGCCCTCTATGAGCACATCACCTTTACCCAAGGTGTCGTTTGGGGGATTAACTCTTTCGACCAATGGGGCGTGGAACTGGGCAAGCAGCTGGCTTTGCAGATTGCCCCAGCCCTAAACGCAAATCCGGAGGCAATCGCCAGCCAAGATGCTTCCACGCGTTCTTTGATCACGCGCTACCTAAACGAGCGGCAAAGATAGGCGCAATAAGTACCAACTAGAGTAAACTCCCTACGAACGATTAGGTCGATAAGGAGCGTTGGTAAATGAACCTTGCCGAACTGGCCTCGGCAAATGGCCTGCACCGGGTGGGAGCCCGCCCTCGGCTCTGGTCGTATTTGGCTGAGACTTGGTATCGCCGGGATTTCTTCTTCACCATGGCGTCGTACCGAATGCGCTCCTCACTAGAGACCAATCGCCTAGGGGTTTTTTGGCTGATTTTGCGGCCGATACTCGACGCCGTTATCTACGGGACGATTTTCGGCTTGCTCCAAGGTGATAATCGGCCTCCGGATTATGCCGTTTATGTGGTTACCGGGGTTTTCCTCTTCCAGTTCTTCACGAAATGCCTTAACTCCGGCTCAAGATCTATCACCAAGAACCGGGCTTTGGTGCAATCACTGGCCTTCCCGAGAATCACCTTGGCGCTGTCTGAGGTTTGTGAGCAATTCCTCTCGCTTTTACCCTCCCTCGCGCTGCTCTTGGTTTTCCTGCCGGTCATGGGGCATTATCCGAATCCGCAATGGCTTTTCCTTATCCCGCTATTGGTTCTTTAT
>JAITSW010000108.1 GCA_031287505.1 Propionibacteriaceae bacterium | reverse complement strand
CTTCTCGACAAATGCCTGGCCTTGGGGTGAGAGAGTCCAATCGATTAGCTTTGGGACGTTCGGGTTTTTGGTGCCAGCCGTGACAGCGAAGACGTCGACGGTGAGCGGATAGCTGCCGTTGCGAATGTTCTCGACTGTGGGGGCGACGCCGTCCACGCTTAGCAGCTTGATGTTCGGGTCTGCCGTCATCACAGTCGCATACCAGCGGAATGAATAACCTATAGCCTGCGAATAGTTGCGGTATTCCGCCACCTGCTTGACCAGGCCGCCCATTCCGGACGCAACCTCTTCTTTCAGCGGCTCGGGCAGTTCTCCGCCGTCCATCACTTTGGCCTCCATGATGGTTTGGCTACCCGAATCCTCCGGACGCTGGAAGGGCATAATCTGCTGATCCCCACCTCCGACGTCCTTCCAATTGGTGATCTGCTTTTGGTAGATCTGCCGGATTTGCCCAGTGGTGAGCGACTCCACCGGATTATCCGCGTTGACTACAAAGACAAACGCTTCCCGGGCGATGGGCGTCTGGCTCAGCGACACTCCGGCTGCGGCGGCCGCTTCAAGCTGCCTCTTCGAAGGCTGGGCGGCGAATACCACATCGGTATCGCCGATTAGAAGCCGCTCATATGCCTGGGCCGTCTTCGAACAGGTGACGGTGGTCTCGTCACCGTCCCAAGAAATATTGCGATAGAGCGCCTGGGCCACGGCTCCGTACACTGGGACTCCGGCCGTCGCCCCGTCAATCTTGGGGTAGTCAGAGTCAATGGTGGTGGTGGGTTCGTCATCGAGTACCTGAAGCTTGTTATCCGCGTTCTGCGGCAGGTAATCATAGGTATCCACCTCATCGGCTATTCGAACGACCTCGTTATCCGGCCTCAGAACAGCTTGCCAATGGAAATACTCTTCCCCGGCAACTCCAGCCCCGACGACCAAAGCCCCGGCAAGCACCCAGACGATGCCCTTCTTCCAGGGGGTATTCGGGTTGTTTTTGGCAATGACCGCGGCAACAACCAGCGACTGGGCTACAAAGCATCCCAATTGAACGAACACATAGGCGATTTGGTCACCCATAAAGTAAAGAATGAAATTCAACGGCAGCCAGGGCAGGGCTAGCGAGCTCGTCATTTCAAAGGCGCTTGCGTCGAAATCCGAAATAACCAGGGGCACCGCGTAAGCCAGCTCGTAATAGGCAAACACCGCCAACACCGGTGCCAGCCCCCTACCCAACGTGTCGGGGATAAAGCGCTTCAACAACCGTAGCGCCAGATAGGCCAAGAACCCCGCGACCACCGTCGGAACGGCTGTGAGGAGGGCTACCCCCGGCCCGTCAAGAAATATGTTGCAGGCAAGCCCCGCCAAAGAAGCCGGAATGGGAATCAGAACTCCTACTGCGAGCACAGTCAGCGCAAAATACTTAATCTGGTTTTTCATGCCAACTCCCGATTATCTTCAGAGTATTCCGCAGCCTGGCATTCTGCCCCACCGCTGGCTCAAACTGCGGCTTTGCAGCTGCCCCTCTAACGGGATGCTAACAGTTTCTCGCGCACTTTCTTGCGCAATACCTTGCCCAGCATCGATACCGGGAACTCGTCCACTTGCTCGAAGACCCTCGGGACTTTGTAGCGGGCCAAACGGGTCTGGCAAAACTCCCGCAATTCGCCCTTGTCGATGTGCATGCCATCACGGGTGACGATGGCGGCCGCCACCTGCTCACCGCCTCCGGGCAGCGGCAGGCCCACCACTGCGGCGTCGACAATATCGGTGTGGCTGCGCAACACCCCTTCCACCTCAGACGGGGAGACGTTGAAGCCGCCGGTGATGACCAGCTCTTTGACGCGATCGACGATGGTGATGAAACCGTCCTCGTCCACCTCGACGAGGTCTCCGGTGCGCAGCCACTTACCGGGCAGCAGCGTCCGCTCGGTCTCGGCCGGATTATTCCAATAGCCGGAAAAGACCTGCGGGCCGTTAATGAGCAGCTCACCGCGTTCACCTTGGGCAACCTCTTGGGTGGGATCGTCGGGGTTCACAACCTTATAGGTGGTACTTGGGAACGGGATGCCGATAGTGCCGGTACGACGGGTCTCATAGAACGGGTTTCCGGTGCAGATCGGCGAAGCTTCCGTCATTCCATATCCCTCCACCAAAAGACCCCCGGAAATGCCCTCCCATTTTTCGACGGTGGCCGGCGGGAGATTCATCGCGCCTGAGATGCAGAATCTGGCCGAGGACAAATCCACACCCAACTCGGCGGCGCGCTCGGCCGTCTTCTCATAGATCGGCGGCACCACGCAGTAAACCGTGGGCGGGTTCTTCTTCGCCGCGCTCATCACCAAGTCCACATCGAAAGCCGGGAAGAGCACCAGACGTCCCTGCTTCAAAATCCCGAACGTCAAAAACAGCGTCATGCCGAAAGCATGGAACATCGGCAAAATAGCGTAGAAGGTTTCCTTGCCGGTCTGGGCGTCAATCATCCAAGCCTCGCCCTGACGGGCATTCGCATAGAGGTTGTAGTGGGTGAGCATCGCACCCTTGGGGGTGGCAGTGGTGCCGGAGGTGTAAAGGATGACCGCGGTGTCTTCGGTGTTCGGACGCGGGTGCGAATCGTCAATCGGCGGGTTCTTGAGCAGGGACTCCCAGGTGATGGTGTTGCGTGCCGGCTTGCCCAACTTGTCTTTCATGGCCCGCAATTTGGGCACTGGGATGTGCAAGGCGAGTTCCATGACCTTCGGCATGGCCTTGAGCAGACTCACCGAAATGATGTGCTTGAGGTCGATGTCGTCAGGTTGGTTGCGCAGCCGCTCAACAGCCGCATCCCACACGATTGCCACCCGGGCTGAATGATCCTCGAACATATGCCGAAGCTCTCTGGCGGTGTAGAGCGGATTATGCTCGACGACGATGGCACCCAGGCGCAGGACGGCATAAAAAGCCACGACGTGTTGCGGGCAGTTTGGCAAGACGAGCCCTACCCGGTCACCCGCCTGCACGCCCAGTTTGCGCAGCCCCTCGGCCACCCGGTTGATTTGATCGCCAAGCTCGGCGTAGGTGGTCGTCCGGCCAAAGAATTGGGTGGCAACTTTGTCCCCGCCTTCGCGCACCGACTTCTCCACCAATGAAACCACCGACTCAGTCGGAAGTTCGATCTCTGCGGGTGCGCCGGGCTGATAATACTTCGTCCATTCGGGAATGCTCATGGTGCATAGATTAGGCGAAGAGGCCCGGAAAATGCCCAGTGTCCCAATTTCGAGTCTTCCGAAACTACCGCCAGTGGATTAGTTGCCCGCGCGGATCAGCTGCTCGCGGATTTCCTTGCGTAAAACCTTGCCCAGCATCGACATCGGAAACTCGTCTACGGCCACAATCATCCGCGGGACTTTATATGGGGTGATGAGTTTGCGGCAATACAAACGCAGCGCGTCCTCATCGAAAACCGCTGAGTCGTTTAGGACGACAGCGGCTACCACTCGTTCACCACCGGAGGCTAGCGGCAGCCCGACGACTGCCGCGTCCTTGATATCTGGGTGAGAGCGCAGGGTGGCTTCGACCTCGGACGGCGAGACGTTGAAGCCTCCGGTAATGATCAGTTCTTTTACGCGATCCACCACGGTGATGTAGTCGTCTTCATCCACCTCGACTAAGTCGCCGGTGCGCAGCCAGCCGCCGGGAAGCAGCGTCCGCTCGGTCTCAGCGGGATTGTTCCAGTATCCCGCAAAAATCTGCGGGCCCTTGGCCAGCAACTCTCCGCGTTCGCCTTTGGGGACTTCTTGCGTCGGGTTGTCAGGGTCAACCACCTTTATCAGCGTGCTTGGGAAGGGGATGCCAATCGTTCCAATCCGACGCGTGGGGTATACCGGGTTGCCCACCAAAATCGGGGAGCCTTCTGTCATGCCGTAGCCCTCGATCAGCAGGCCGCCGGTGAGGCCCTCCCATCTCTCCGCCGTGGCTGGCGGCAAGCTCATCGCGCCCGAGAGACAGAATTTGGCGGCTAGCAAAGAGGTACCGGTCTCGATCGCGCGCTCGGCCGTCCGGTCGTAGATTGGGGGGACGGCGATAAAAACGGTGGGCGGAGTCTTCTTGACGGCATTCATCACCAAATCCACCTCAAAGGCGGGGAACAAGACCGAGTGCCCTTGAATTAGCGGGCAGAAGGCCAGGAAAACCATCATCCCCAGCGCGTGGAACATCGGCAGGATGGCGTAGAACACCTCCTTGCCTTTTTCCGTTTCGATCATCCAGGCTTCGGATTGCCGGGCATTGGCAAAGATGGAGTAATGCGTGAGCATCGCGCCCTTCGGCGCGCTGGTGGTGCCCGAGGTGTACAAAATGGCCGCGAGATCATGGACGCCTGGGCGCGGGTGGGCGTCATTGACCGGCTGGTTTTCCAACAACGACTCCCAAGTGATCGTGCCCCGGACCCGCTTGGTGAGCTTTGCCTTGTTGGCCCGCAAAGACGGAACGGGCAGGTGCAGGGCAAAGTTCATCACCTTGGGCATAGCCCTGAGTAAATTCACCGAGATGATGTGCTCCAAGGGAATATCGCGAGGCTGATGTTGCAGCTTCGCCACAGCCGCGTCCCAGACAATGGCCACCCGGGCGGAGTGATCTTCAAACATATGCCGAAGCTCTGGCACGGTGTAGAGCGGATTGTGTTCAACGACCACAGCCCCTAAGCGCAAGACTGCGTAAAACGCCACCACATGCTGCGGACAATTCGGCAAGACGAGCGCTACCCGGTCGCCGGCCCTCACACCGAGACGGCGTAAACCCTCAGCTGCCCGGTTGATTTGATCCCCAAGCTCGGCGTAGCTCGTCCGCCGGCCAAAAAACTCAGTGGCGGGCTTGCTCCCAGCCTCGCGAACGGCCGTCTCTATCAACGAGACCAAAGACTCAGTTGGGAGCTCAATTTCGGCTGGAACACCGGGCTGATAGTACTTCGTCCACTCTGGCGCGCTCATACCCACACCTTACGCAATATCCGGATTGCACAGCCGCATTCTTACCCATTGGGCTAAGCCGACTCTTAGAGGTTGCAGCCTATTTCGGTAATCGCCATTCAACTTCGGGTTTGATGATCTCAGAGAACTATTGGAGGATTCACCACCTCGCCAGGCTGATGCCATCCTTGGATTCACCACCTCGCCAGGCTGATGCCACCCTTGGATTCACTGCGTCGCCAAGCTGATGCCATCCTTGGCTTGCCTAAGAATCTTCCGATTGCAGCCCAAACAGCGAGCTTGCCCGATTGCGAAGGCCAGATGAGGGTGATAAGTGGCAACGCGGCCGATCAGCGCCGCCAGCACCGCTGTGGCAAATGCCTAAATCGCCAATAGCGAAAGGGCTCCCAGGCGCTCATTCCACCCCATAGCCTCACTACCGCTGTACTCGCGAAACGGCGAAAGCCAGGCCGAGCGCCTCCTCGAAGAAGTCACCGCCTTCGCCTTCGATTACGTCTAGGGCTAGCACTTCTTCGGCGATCAGCTCTCCGTGGGCGCGGATAGACCTGGCGGTGAGTTCCCCAGTCTCGCTGGCATCGGTGCTCCAAATTAGCGCTATGCGATCAGAGACTTCGAAGCCCGAAGTTTTGCGGGCTTCTTGAATTAGGCGGACGACCTCACGGGCAATGCCGGCTTGGATTAGCCCGTCGTCTAGCTCTAGATCCAGCGCGATGGTCTCGCCCTGCTCGTTGACCACCGACCAGCCTTCGCGCGGACGCTCTAAGACGAGCACTTCCTCTTCGGTGAGGGTGGCGACACCTAGCTCGGCCACTTCGAGCGACACCGTCCCGTTTGCCTTCAAGGCGACCGCCATCGCCGCGGCATCAGCGGCGGCGATGGCGTTGGCCACCAACTGCGTCTGCTTGCCAAAGCGCTTACCGAGCGCGCGGAAGTTGCCCTTGGCGCAGAAGTCCACCAAATCTCCGGCAGCGGCGAATGACTCGATATTGAGGACGTTCAACTCGGCTTTGATCTCATCGAGCAGTTCGTCGTTGAGGATGCCCAGCGCATTGGATGAGACCAATGCCCGTCGCAATGGCTGGCGGGTCTTTGCCTTGGCGTCG
>JAITSW010000048.1 GCA_031287505.1 Propionibacteriaceae bacterium | reverse complement strand
GGGAGCAGCGTTTTGGCTCGGCTATCGGGAGTTCGACTGCGGTATTGGTGTCTATCGGGACGGGTTTGGGCACCGGGATAGCTATTGGCGGCCAACTTTTGCGCGGCAAATTTGGCGTGGTGGGGGAGTTTGGGCAACTCCCGGTAGGGCCACTGGGAACGCGCTTGGAGGAGTTGGTAACTGAGCCTTCCATTAGGGGATATGCGCGTGGTGTTGGCCTGGAGCTAGGCTCGATGGAGGAATTATTTGCGGCAACCGCGCCGCCGCCGCTACGTGAATTGCGTGCCCGATTCGACCAGGCGCTCCTGGTGGTGTTGGCGGCGGCCATGACGGCTTGGGAGCCGGAACTGGTGGTATTGGGCGGTCGGATGTCCAGGTATTTCGCCAAGGACCTTCCCCAATATCAAGAAGCGTTGGATTCGATTCTCAGAGTTTCCCCGGTTTTGACAACCGCCGCCTTCGGAAGGTACTCAGGGGTGGTGGGAGCCATGGTCCTTAGCCTGCAGGCTTCCTACATCGAACTTGGCATTGACCCGGCGTATCTCAATGACCTGCCAGCGCCTGGAGTGCTGACGATGGAGCGGTTGCTAGCGGTGGATAACTCGGCTGCCTGGCAAAAATAACATTTTTGTAACTGCGCCTCTTCGGACTTGATTTGATTGCAGGATGAAACTAGAGTTTCCATTACCGGCTCACTTGGGAGCTTGTTCAATGAAGACAGAGGCAAAATGTCCGATGCGGTGTTAGCGGTGGATCTAGGGGGCACAAAGTGCCTAGGGGTCGTTGCCGACCTTGACGGAGTCATAGTTTTCGAGCATAGGATCCTGGTTTCCGAGGCAGATGGTGCCAAAGATGCGCTGAATCGTTGCTGCACCGCTCTGCTTCAAGCCGCCGAGAAAGCATCCCTAAGCCCAAAATCCATCATCGTGGGTGTCCCCGCCACCGTAGATCCGGAAACTGCGCTCGCAGATATCGGGCCGAATGTCGGCTGGCACGGCGTGAATCTGGCTGAGGATCTCGCCGCATTTGGGTTGCCATTTCAAGTGGAGAACGATGCGAATTTGGCCGCGCTTGGAGAGCGCAGCTTAGGGCTTGCCCAGAATGTGGCTGATTTCGCTGTCATCTCGATGGGAACCGGCTTGGGCGGGGCAGTGGTGAGTGGCGGCAGGCTGCTTCGCGGAGCCCACCATGCCGCCGGAGAATTTGCCTTCTTACCTCGAGGTGTTTCAGATGTCCGCGCCACGGCGTCAGGCGCCACAACGGCAGACATCGCCGCAGCAGACGCCGCAATCGCAAGCACCGCCACTGCGCCGGGCACCGCAATCGCAGGCATCGCAGGCCTAGAGAGAGTGCTCACCGGCCCTGCCATTGAGGCGGCTGCGGCCCGAATAGCAACTTCGGGCAACTCCACCGGGCGGGCTGGCGATACGTTGCCCCAAGATTCGTCCGCTGTAGTTCGGGCGGCTGTCGAGGGGCAAGAGTTGGCCGGGCGGGTGCTGGCAGAAGTGGTCGAGGCGCTGGCCGCCTGTGTTCTCGCAATTTGCGCGGTGATTGACCCGGCACTCGTCGTTCTGGACGGCTCCGTCGGACGGGCATTGGAGTCTTTCCTCCCCGAAGTGCAACGGTTGATAGCCCGCCGGATGCCCCATCCTCCAAGACTGGAAATCTCAAAACTGAAGCCGACCGCAACTATCTGCGGAGCAATTGGCGCCGCGCTGTCACTAAACGCAGCGCTGACGCAAGACGCCGCACTATCGCAAAATGGAGGTGCGAAATGACCCTAACCCTTGCAAAAGCAGGCAAAATTGCCTCTCGCCATGCCCTGCTCATCATCCTCTTGGCTCTGACGCTGATCCTGAGTATCGCATCGCCGACATTTCGCCAGCCGTCAAATCTCATCAACATCGTCGAGCAGCAATCCATAATCGGTGTGGTGGCTGCCGGAATGCTATTGATGATTCTGCTCGGCGGCTTTGATCTTTCTGTAGGTTCTGTCGGCGCGGCATCCTCCGTGTTGGCCGCCTATTTGATGAGTCAATTCGGCATTGTTCCTGGAGTGTTAGGCGCCCTGGTGGTCGGCCTAATTGTGGGCACTGCGAATGGCGTGCTCATCGCCGTCATCGGCATAAACCCGTTTGTGATAACGCTGGGAATGCAGGTGTTGGTCTCCGGCCTGCTCATGGTTGCCACTAACGCCGGGCCTGTCTATGGAGTGCCGGAGGAATTTACTTTCTTTGGTTTGGGGCGCATTGGCCCCATTCCGATGGCGGCCGTCACTTACGCGGTGGTGGTATTCCTGGTGTGGGTCGTCCTTTCCAAGACGGTCTTTGGCCGTCACATCTATGCAACCGGAGGCAACATTGAGGCTGCCCGGCTGGCAGGCATCCGCACCTCCAGGGTGACCATCAGCGTTTATGCCCTCGGCTCCCTCGCTGCTGCTATCGGAGGCCTCATCTTGTTGGGGCAAACCTCCATCGGGCAGCCAGCTGCGGCGGCGGGATGGCCGCTGTCGGCGATTGCGGCGGTTGCCATCGCCGGAGTTCCGCTTACCGGAGGCGTAGGAGGCATCCGCAATGTTGTCATTGGGACGCTTCTGCTGGGCGTCATCGGCAACGCTTTGAATCAGTTCGGGATTTCCCCTTACTGGCAACCGGCAATCACCGGCGCTGTGATCATCGGCGCCGTCGCCATCGACACAATCCAAAGGCGCAAACGCACCTAAAACTTGTAAATCAAAACACAGATTCCAACAAAGATGGGAAAAACCATGAAACACCAACATCGACAGCTAGCCGCATTGGCGGGTTGCGTACTCACCGCCAGTTTGGCACTCACCGCCTGCACAGGCACTCCAGCTCCGTCACCCGGCGCTGAATCCAGCTCTGGATCCCAAGGAGGCAAGACATTCACGATCGGCTCAATGGTTTGGAATGTGTCTAACCCGTTCTACACCAACTTCATCAAAGGCCAGCAAGAGGAGGCCGAGAAACTCGGTGTGACTTTGGTATTAGTGGATGGCAAAGCGGATATCGGTACCGAAATCGCCGGTGTGCAGCAACTCATCTCCCAGCAAGTAGACGCCATCCTCGTGGTGCCATCGGATGCTGTGGGCATCACTCCGGCCTTGAAGAAGGCTAATGAGGCTGGCATTCCCGTTTTCGCGGTAAACAACCGGGCGGACGACAAAGCTGCCGAGATAGTGACGTTCATTGGCGCCGACGATGTGGAGTTCGGCAGGCAGCAAGCCAAGCTACTGGTGGAATCCATCGGAGAAGAAGGCAAGGTTGCCTACATGATGGGCCAGCTGGGCACTTCCGCACAGCTTTTGCGCAAGCAGGGTTTCGATGAGGTGCTGAAAGATCACCCAGGTATCACCATTCTTGAAGAACAAGCGGCGAACTGGGATGCGGCCAAGGCGCTTTCGCTCACACAGGATTGGTTGGGTAAATATGCTGCCGGCACCATTGACGCCATCGTTGACCAAGGCCCAGAAGGCGCTAACGCAGCCAAATATGCCTACGATTCGGGACGGACGGATCTGAAGTACATCGTCGGCGACTACCCGCTGGAAGTGCGGCAGGGTATTGAAGCCGGCTACATCCACGGCACGGTAGACCAAGACCCGAAACCCCAGGGCGTTCGCTCTGTGGAGGCGGCTGTGCAGTGGCTGAGCGGAGAGCAGGGCAAGGTCGCTCGTCCGAACGAATACCTCGAACTCCCCATCGTGACGAAAGCCAACGTGGCCGACTATGCGGCTGCCTGGGGAGAGTAGCTAATGGAAGCCCGGCAAGCAAAAGTCTCGATGCGCGGGGTGCGCAAGTCGTTCCTCGGTAATGAGGTACTTCACGGCGTGGACTTCGACGTGGCCGCCGGTCAGATACACGGACTGGTCGGGCACAACGGAGCGGGTAAGTCCACGCTGATGAAAGTGCTTGCCGGGCTATATCCCGATTACGCCGGTGAAGTGTTGCTGGGCGGACAGCCTGTCCAGCTCACGTCCCCTGGGGAGGCGCTGCAACTTGGCATTGCAGTTATCTACCAGGAGTTTGCGCTCATCCCGCATTTGGATGTGGCGGCCAATCTGGCCTTGGGACGCGAGACCCGTCGAGGACAGCTTTGGATAGCTAACGCCAAGATGCGTTCCGATGCCAAAGAACTCCTCGAACGCCTTGATTTCAACATTCCGTTGGACGTGGAAGTGGCCAAGTTGTCCGTCGCGCACCAGCAACTGACCGAAATAGCGAAGGCGCTCTCCAGGCAGGCCTCGGTATTGGTGATGGACGAGCCCACAGCTCGCCTGGCTCCCGCCGAGCGGCAAGCCCTTTTCGCAGTCGCCCGCCGGCTCGCTGACCAAGGAACGGCTGTGGTCTACATTTCGCACTTCCTCGAAGAAGTGTTGGATATTTGCGATGTCGTCACGGTGATGCGAGACGGTGAAGTGGTGGCCAGCCGCTCGGCGGCAGATTTTACCCTGGCTGAGTTGAGCCAAGAGATTGTCGGCGATAAGTTTGCCCAAATCCAGGATCCGCAGAGTGTTTCGCTTGCTGAACAAGTACCTGAGATTGACGAATTGGCAACTCCTGCCCTTGAGCTTGCGGCTTTTGGCGCAAAGGGGAGGCCGCCTTCCAATCTGGTTTTGCATCCTGGCGAGATCTTGGGTCTGGCTGGGCTGGTGGGTTCGGGCAGGACTAGCTTGGTTGAAGCAATTTGCGGTGCCCGCCGTTCAAAAGGCACGCTCAAACTCGCCGGACGGCAAGTGAATTTCCGTTCGGCAGCGGCGGCGGTAGCGGCTGGCCTGGTTTTAGTGCCCGAGGATCGAAAGCATCGCGGACTGGTGCTGATGCGTCCGGTTGGTGAAAACATCGCGCTTTCCGCGTTGCGCCAGTTTTCTGCCACGGGTTTTCTGAAAGCGAAGAACTGCAACTCGGCTGTGGCGAAAGCTATCG
>JAITSW010000041.1 GCA_031287505.1 Propionibacteriaceae bacterium | reverse complement strand
GGGGGAGGTAACAACCAGTCGGTGCCCGAAGCAGCCAAAGCAGTGGCTGGCATCGTCGGATCCGGTTCCTCAGCGAAAATCTTATAGGCGCTACCGCAGTCAAGGAAAGGAGGGAAATGGCTACCGCTGGAAGACCCAGACCAATCCACAGAGGCGTATCCGGGCGTGCAACCTGAGGCGGCAGGCACGCCAACCGAGTCTGCCCGAAGTCGAGAATAGACGCCGTTAAAATTCTTCAAGTCGATTCGGTAGATGTATCCAGTTAGATTCACCGCCCACAGGGTCAGATTGATCACGGAACTTTGATCCATGGTATGGGACTCGAACCAGACCCGGCCCTTCATTTCTGTCGCACCGTCGTAGACAGTCACATTCCAGTTGTAGGTACTGGTGCTAGGCATTTCGACCTTCCAGATACCCGCTGTGCCGATCGGCGCCCTTCTGCTGTTACCCGTCGTCACATCGCCCAACGGGTTGGTCACCCGCGCTTGGGTATTCGAGAAGTCCACGTTTAGAGACTCATTCGCTTTGACGTAGGCGAAGAATGTGTTGGGCTCCAGACCCTGGGAACCCGATATTTGAGTGACGGCTTCTGCGCGTTGCGGGACAGCAAAAACCCCTATGGAAAGCGCCAATACAATCGCGAGAAAGCACGCAGCCACGGTTGTGAGGGGTGAGCGTCGAGCAGCGAAAACACTCTGAGAGGGGGAGAACTTCATTGGTGGCCTCCGAAGGATCTTTCCTGCTGTTTGGCTCAGTGCAGGGGCAGGTTCCCTACGCACCGAAAACGTGACTACTTCGAATATGAAAACTCGCCCACCCAAGTTCCACCTCCGAGTACGGCAGTATTGTATAAGGGTTGTCTATATTGTGTAAGGGCTATCCATATTGTGTAAGGGTCGTCTATGCCACGGCTGCTAATTGGGGCTGTCAGATTTCCGATATCGGCAAACAGGAAACCTGTCACGGCTCGCAGGCGGGTGAGACAGCAGTTTGGATGCTCTCATCCTTCCCATCGATGGCGTGGTCGTCTGCCAGGACAAGAGTGGCTAAGCGACATCCGTTGCTCAAAAAGCACCCACCACTGCGCCGATGAGTGGGAGAATAGCCTTTGAGCGCCCTTGGAAATCTGGGGCCAGAGGTTTACCCGCATTTCGAAAGTGAGCTAGTCATGGCCGATTTTTTTTATGAAGATATGTTGCCCTCCAGCGTCGACGAGACGAAATACCGCAAGCTGACCAGTGAAGGCGTCGAGGTGGTTGAAGGCCCGGACGGCCAGAAATTCCTCAAGGTTTCCCACGAAGCGCTGGAATTGCTGGCGGCCACCGCCATGCACGATATCGCCCACTATCTGCGTCCGGCGCACCTGAAACAACTCGCCAAGATTCTCGCCGACCCTCAGGCCAGCCCAAACGACAAATTCGTCGCGGAAGATTTGATGAAGAACGCCAACATTTCGGCCGGCGGCGTGCTGCCCATGTGCCAAGACACCGGCACCGCAATCGTGATGGGCAAGCGCGGCCAGCGCGTCCTCACTCCCGGCTCTGACGAACGCGCGCTCTCAAAGGGGGTGTATGACGCCTACACCAAGCTGAATCTGCGCTATTCGATGAATGCCCCGCTCACCACTTGGGACGAGCAAAACACCGGTAACAACCTCCCCGCTCAGATCGAGCTTTACGCCGACACCGCTGCGGGCCACGAGCTCTCCTACAAATTCCTCTTCATGGCCAAGGGCGGCGGCTCCGCCAACAAGAGCTACCTATTCCAAGAGACGAAGGCCATTTTGAACCCAGACTCAATGATGAAGTTCTTGGACGAAAAGTTGCGCTCGCTCGGTACCGCGGCCTGTCCGCCGTATCACTTGGCAGTCGTCATCGGTGGAACGTCTGCCGAGTACTGCCTCAAGGTCGCCAAATATGCGTCAGCCAAATATCTTGACGGTTTGCCCACTGCCGGTTCGGCTTCCGCACACGGTTTCCGCGATCTGGAACTCGAAGAGCGGGTGCTGCAGATGACCCGCGATTTCGGCATCGGCGCGCAATTCGGCGGCAAGTATTTCTGCCATGACGTGCGGGTGGTGCGGTTGCCGCGCCACGGCGCCTCGCTCCCGGTTGCGGTTTCGGTTTCCTGTTCTGCCGACCGGCAGTGCGTCGCGAAGATCACCCCGGAAGGCGTCTTCATTGAAGAACTCGAAACCAATCCAGCTGCCTACATGCCTGACTTGGGTAAGCAAGACTTTGAAGGCGGGGACGTTGTCGAAGTTGACCTGCGTCGTCCAATGTCCGAAGTGTTGGCCCAGCTCAGCCAATACCCGGTGAAGACCCGCCTCTCGCTCACCGGCACTTTGATTGTCGGACGCGACATCGCCCATGCCAAGCTGAAGGAGCGTTTGGATGCCGGCGAAGACCTGCCGCAGTATCTGAAAGACCATCCGGTCTATTACGCGGGGCCGGCCAAAACTCCCGAGGGTATGGCTTCTGGCTCGTTTGGCCCGACGACCGCCGGCCGCATGGATTCCTACGTCGACCTCTTCCAAAGCCATGGCGGTTCGATGATCATGGTCGCCAAGGGTAATCGCTCGCAGCAGGTGACGGATGCCTGTGCCAAGCACGGTGGCTTCTATCTAGGCTCAATTGGCGGTCCGGCCGCCCGCCTAGCCCAAGACTGCATCAAGCACGTCGAGGTTTTGGAGTATCCCGAGCTGGGTATGGAGGCGATTTGGAAGATCGAGGTCGAAGACTTCCCGGCCTTCATTATCGTGGACGACAAGGGCAACGACTTCTTCGCCGAAGTGAACCGTCCCACGCTCGTCCCGTTCGTCGGGAAGAAGTAGGCGGATAAAAGCTTGAAAGTTAGCCTGATAGCCGCTGTGCGGTGGGGCTGACTCTTGCAGTGGGCCGGCTCATGGCTGGGCTAAATGGTCGCCACCGCGGGTAGGGCTAACCGGGTCGGGTAATCACGACCCGTTCACTGTGAGGGTGCCACTGTGGAGATGGGGCTAACTCTCGGGATCAAGCCACCAGGTCGATGTAGTCCGGGTGTTGCTTTAGCCAATGTATGACGTACGGGCAGGTTGGGCAGATCTTAAGGCCTTTGGCGCGGACGTCGTCTAGGGCAAACTGCACCACCTGGCCGGCCAAGCCCTGGCCTTCGTGGTCTTCGTCGGTTTCGGTGTGGTCGAAGATCCTAACTTCGCCGTTCGGGACGAAATGGGCAAGGGCAACGCGATTGCCGTCCAGCAAGACTTCGTACCAGTTCTCGGATTCGTTGAGGCGAATTTCTTTTTTCGGTTCTGCCATGGCCGCACCTACCTTTTGTGACTAGTTGTTCCAACTGTAGTCGCACCTGAGGACGCGGCACTATGCCTAGTCAGATAGTCTGGGGGCATGTCGCTTGCCGCATTTGAGCTTCCCAGTGAGCTCATTGCCGCATACTCCAAACACCCGGCGCTGGCACCATATGACGAGCTGTTGAACGGAAGTGTTCCGCACGGGCATACTGCGAGGTTGGCGCAGAATATCAACGACATCGGCATGGCTGGTTTGCTGGCGGCCAAAGCGGAAGCCGTGCAATTGGCCGACGAAGAAGGCATGGTTTTCGGAGCCGGGGCTGCCAAAGACACCCGGCTGTGGAATATCGACCCGCTGCCGGTGATACTGGACGGGTGGGATGCTTTAGAGCGCGGGCTTGCGCAGCGGGCCCGGCTATTGCGACTTCTGCTGACTGACGTCTATTCATCCCAGCACGTCCTAAAAGAAGGCCTGATCCCGCCAGCGGCGGTACTCTCGAATGCCGGCTATCTGCGCTCCGCTTTCACACCTGGTGCGCCCGCGCCCGCGCTGCGCGTCACGGCCGCCGATCTGGGACGGGCCGCCGACGGAACTTGGCACGTTATCGCCGATCTCAATCAGGCACCCGCCGGGGCGGGCTATGCCATGGCTAACCGGCGGGTGGTCTCCCAGGTGCTCTCGGCACTGCACCGGGCCTCAGATTTGCGCCGGCTTCGGGGCTTTTACCAACAACTGGCTGCGACGCTGCTCGACGTTGGCACGATGGCGAGCGAAACCCCACGGGTGGTGCTGCTTACTCCGGGAACACGCAGCGATACCGAGTTCGACCAAGGTTACTTGGCATCCCTGTTGGGTTTTTCCTTGGCCGAAGCCGACGACTTAGTGGTGCGGGACGGCCGGGTCTGGCTGCGGGCGGGCGGGAAATACGAGCAAGTCGATGTGATTTTGCGGCGAGTCGACGCGTTAGACGCTGATCCGCTCGACATCCGCGGTGATTCCACGGTGGGGGTGCCCGGCCTTGCCGAATGTGCGCAAAATGGCCGTGTGGCACTAGCCAACTCGTTGGGCACCGGCGTTCTCAACTCCCCGGCATTGCTCCCATACCTACCTGGAATCGCTCGGACGCTGCTCGGCGAAGACCTGCAAATACCCATGCCAGAAAGCTGGTGGTGTTTCGAGCAGGCCTCCCGTTCGCATGTTCTGGCGAATCTGCCCAGGCTGCTGATCAGGCAGATCCACGGCACCGCCACTGTCGACTATCTTGGATGGGAGCTCACCGGTTCTGAGCTTGAAGGCCTGCGGAAGCGCATCCTTGCCCACCCTGAGATGTGGTGCGGGATGGTGCCATTGCCGCTGTCTTCGGCTCCGGTGGTAACCAGGCGCGGTTTGGAGCCAAGACGCTTTTTGCTGCGAACCTTTGGCATTTTGGATGGTGAGGGCTTCAAGTTTCTTCCCGGCGGTTTGGGACGGGTCGGGGAATCGTCTGCCAAGACGGTGGGCTCATTGGGCGCTCTTGCCAAAGATGTCTGGGTGCCGGCGGGCAAGACCTCGGCGCAAGCACCCACAACAAGCCTGCGTCCGATAGTTCACTTGACGCAGCCAGCCGTTGCCCTCGCGCCGCGCGTGGCGGGCACCCTCATGGCTATCGGACGTTTTGCCGAGCGAGCCGAAGGCAAAGCCCGGCTGATCAAAGTCGCCGACAATGTCGCTGCCGACCATTTAGCCCATCTTGGCACCGCCGGCTACGAAGCGCTAAAGGTGCTGTTGGCGTCCGTCCACCAGATCCTCGGCGCTCCGGCCTACCTGGAAGAATCAGAGCCGGAATACCTGCATCGGGTAACCCTAGATAGCTCGCTGCCGGGCTCGGTGAGCTATGAAGTGCTGCGGCTTTTTGCCAACTCGCAGCAAGTCCGCGATTTGATGAGTGTTGACACATGGAGTGTTTTCGCTAGGCTGCGCCGCACGTTGACGCAGGCCGGTGCCGACGCCGAGTTGCAGCCGCTTTTGGAGGACGGCCTGGAATCCTTGATGGCCTATGCCGGGATTGTGGCGCAAAGCATGGTGCGGGATGCCTCTTGGGCTTTCCTAGACGCAGGTGGACGTTTGGAGCGGGCCCGGTTCACGCTGCTGCTCCTCGAATACACCCAAGACTGCCAGGGTGCCGGCGCCGAGCTTGTCGCAGAATCGGTGCTGCGGATTTGCGAAAGCATCATCACCCATCGCCGTCGCGCGGCAACTGGTCTGGGCCCGGTGGAGGCGCGCGAGTCGGTATTGCGGCTACTTTTGGAGGACCGAGCCAATCCCCGTTCGGTGGCTTTCCAGCTCCATGCCCTGGCCTTTGACCTCACCCTCGCCGGAGACGCCATCATGGCAAAGCGCGCCGGGCAAATAGCCGACGGTTTGGCCGATCATCCGCAAACGGATATCCCGACCTGGCTGGCTCAGCAGTATCGTCAGCTGGTAACTCTTGGCGAAGACATCGCCAAGCGCCACTTCTCGCGCCAGGTCACCCGGCACACCGCCGAACCGTTGCAAGGCAATCTGCGGGGGACGGGCAAATGAATGCCTTTGGCTCCCGTCGTTACGAGGTAAAACACGCAACCCGGTACACCTATGGCGATCTGGTCGACTATTGCTACAACCGGGCCTACATCTTTGCCCGGGAAACCCCATACCAGCACGTAATCGCCCAGCAGATTCAGACATCGCCGCCGGCTAGATATCTACACACTAAAACCGACTATTTCGGCAACCTCGCCACCTATATCGAGCTAGACGGGGGAACGCCAGCGCTTGAGGTCACCTCTGTGAACACCGTCGAAGTGAATCGCCGGCCTCCCGACCTTGAAACGCTGAGCCATTACACGCTGGCGACTGCCATTCGCGAGGCGGAAAGGCAGCTGACGGGCATCGAATTTGCCGAGTTCACTTTGCCGTCGCCGTTGGTTCGACTTTCGAGCTTGCTTCGGCATTACGCCGAGTCGCTGATAGGCGCGGATCTTGGGTTGCCTGCGGCTCTTGTGGAGCTCATGTCCCGAATCTATGGGGATTTCAATTACCGCCAGGGGATGACGTCGGTGCGCACCACCCTTGACGAGGTGCTGCAAACCAAGGCGGGCGTCTGCCAAGATTTCGCCCACCTGGCCATCGGCGTGCTGCGCTCATTGCAGCTCCCGGCGCGTTACGTCTCGGGCTATATCGAGACGACGCCGCCAAAAGGCAAGCCCAAACTCCAAGGCGCAGATGCCACCCATGCTTGGCTCTCCGTCTACACCCCGACCGGTTGGCTGGATCTAGACCCGACTAACAACCAGTTCGCAGACTCGCGCTACATCGTCACAGCTTGGGGACGGGATTTCTCTGACGTCTCCCCGCTTCGCGGCGTCGTCCTCACCGAGAGCGAGACGTCAGAGCTAAGCGTCGAGGTGAACGTCACCAGCCTTCCGAGACCAAAGTGAGGGTACCCGGCTTTTCTCCAATCGACCCGTCTGGAATTGGCCCGTCTGGCAGAACCAAGTTTCCGCGCGACGTCCCGGTGTTGGCGCTTATCGCCTTTTGCGTGATGCTCGGATTTGGGGTGGTGGCACCGATTATCCCGGTGTATGCCTCAACCTTTGGGGTCAGCGAGTTTGCGGCATCGGCGGTGATTTCGGCATTCGCGTTGATGCGTTTGGTGGCAAGCCCGTTTTTAGGCAGGGTTGTCGACAAATTGGGGCCGCGAACTGTGCTGGCGATCGGGATGGGCATTGTGGCGGTGTCATCTGCGCTGGCCGGGCTTTCGCAAAGTTACTTGCAGCTGCTTTTATTGCGCGGAATCGGCGGTGTTGGCTCCGCGATGTTTTCGATTTCCGCTATGACGCTGCTGCTTGGCGCGGTGGGTCCGGAGTTGCGTGGGCGGGCAAGCGCGTTTTTCAACAGCGGGTTTTTGATTGGGTCGATCAGCGGCCCGGCCCTGGGCGGTGTGTTTTCGGCAATCTCGATGTCGGCACCGTTCTTCTTCTACGCCGGGACGTTGGCCTTGGCGGGAATCGTCGGGCTTGCTTTGCTGAGTAAGCCCAAGCCAACTACTGCCGGCGATGATGAGGCCGCGCCTACTCAGGCATTGCGCGATGTGGTGCGAGATCGACGATTCCAGGCAGCCTGTCTGATTAATCTCGCCAACGGTTGGAGCGCATCCGGAATGCGTTCGGCCATGCTCCCCCTGTTTGTGGCTGCCACGATGTACTCGATCCCCGCTGAAGCTGCCCGTTGGACGGGTATTGCCATGGCATGTTCCGCGCTGCTGCAAGCGGTGGTGATAAATCCTGCCGGGGCGGCGGTCGACCGTTTTGGCAGGCGGCTGCCGATGATTGCCGGCTCGCTTCTGGCTGCTGCGAGCGTCATGGCCATCCCGTTTACGAGCTCAATCATCCCCCTGATCGTGGTCTTGTGCTTCAACGCTGTCGCAACGGCCATCCTGGGCAGCGCACCGGCTGCGACAGTGGGGGATGTCGCCGGGCCTAACGGTTCGCGGGCGATAGCGGTCTTTTCCATGTGCTCCGACGTCGGCTCAATCGCAGGCCCGCTGGCTTGCGGGGCGCTGGCTTCCATGGTTTCCTATCAGGCGGCCTTCGCCACCGGCGCCATCCTGTGGCTGGCGTCTGCTCTGGTTGCGTCGACCATCTCGCGGCACTTCGGTGATGGGGGTGGCGGGGGAATTGGGTGAAGAGGCTGTGGGTTAGAGTGCTGCCACCCCGACAGGTTTTGTCGTTTTGACTAGGGGAAACGCTAGTTTGAGAAGGTTTCAAATTCGTGAGATTTAGGCAAAGTGTCCACTTACTGTCCACTTTGGATTTGAAATAGGCGTCCACTTTCGATTGAGGAGAGCGACCGAACTTGTTCGGATCGCGAACCGGTTGGAGAAAGTTGACGAGCGTCTGTGAGAAACACTTTCAGTGAGATTTCGCTTCGTCTCGTTGTTTCACGGTTCGTTCCAATGCGTGTGTTTGACGTATGCCACTAGTGCTCACCGCATACTCTCCCTGCCGATTATTGTCAGTCTGCTTCGGTAGAGTAGAAGACATGTATCAGGCCTCCGATCCGCGAATCGCTTTCAAGGTTCCCAGAGCCTTGGAGTTCTTCGCTGGCATCGGGCTGGCTCGTCTTGGCTTGGAAGAGGCGGGGTTCCAGGTTGTTTGGTCAAACGATTTTGAGCCGGACAAGCAGGCCATGTATGAGGGCAACTTCGGCGAGTCGCCAGATCATGAATTTGTTCTTGGTGACATAGCGGATGTTAACGGCGATGATATGCCGTCGGACATTTCTCTTGCTTGGGCGTCTTCACCGTGTACTGATCTTTCTTTGGCTGGTGCACGCGCCGGGTTGCATGGCACCGAATCAGGCACGTTTTGGGAGTTTGTTCGCGTTCTCAGAGAGATGGGTGGAAGCAAACCATCGGTAGCCGTGTTGGAAAATGTTGTTGGTTTAGCAACTTCTCATGGGGGTGACGACTTAGCTGCCGCGATAAGGGCTTTCAACACTTTGGGGTATTCAGTTGATGTTCTGGCGATTGATGCACGACGTTTCGTTCCACAATCAAGACCACGGCTATTCCTGGTCGGTGCTCAGAATCCTCCGGAAACCCGTGGCCAAAACAGTTCGGAGCTTCGCCCTGATTGGCTTTGGAGAGTGTTTGGTGATCAGTCTCTGCGAACCCATAGAGCGAGTCTTCCAATGCCCCCTTCTCCGCTGATGTCGGGTCTAGGTCTGTGTGTCGAGGACATTCCGCTTACGGATGAATGCTGGTGGGGCAAGGAACGTACTGATGCTTTTGTTGACTCGCTTTCGCCAACGCAGAAAAGGCGGGTAGCCCAACTGTGTCAGGGTCGCGGAATTTCTTACCGGACTGCCTATCGGCGTACTCGTCACGGGGTTGCCGTTTGGGAAGTACGCCCAGATGACATCGCCGGCTGTTTGCGGACAGCGCGAGGCGGGTCGTCAAAGCAAGCAATCGTGCATTTGGGAGAGAGCGGTATTCATGTTCGCTGGATGACGCCGCGCGAATACGCCACCCTCATGGGTGCCAGTCATTATCAACTTGGTGGCGCTCGCACCAATCAGAGCTTGTTTGGTTTCGGTGACGCTGTTGCGGTGCCTGTTGTTGAGTGGCTTGCCAAGCACTATCTCATGCCGCTAACCACCGGAGATTGGTCTACGAGTCGGCAACTGGAGCTTGAGCCAGCAACATTGTTCTAACCGCAAGGAAACTAATGACAAACGAAACGCAACAACGGTTGACCAAATTCCAAGCGGACAACAATGTGACAACCAAAGGGCCTTTGGCTCTAGTCATCCAACTGACAGCCATAATCGCCGCCCAGCAACCGCCATGGAAGTCCGATGATTTCTTGACTGAAAACAAGGGGCAAGTAACAGGCCTCGGCGGCGGAAACCTCAAGAAGATACTCGCTAAACACGACATCACGAGAACCCTTGCATCTGAAGGAGGACGTACTAGTCGCGGAAACATGGGGCTGATGATTGTTGAGCGCAAGATTATTCTGCCGGTAGGGCGCAACTGAAAGTGCCGATGTAGCGCAATTGAAAGTGCCGATTTTTGTCGGTTTTTCATCTGAATTATTGGAAATTCCCTTCGGGATT
>JAITSW010000176.1 GCA_031287505.1 Propionibacteriaceae bacterium | reverse complement strand
GCCCTGCGCAAGAAGGTCAACACGTTGTCGCTTAGCAGGTCGGAGACTGCCGATGGGAGGCCTGCGAACGCGAGGGCCACGTTTCGGCCTTCGGTGACCAAGTGCTGGTAGACAGTGGTGATAGTGCGCAGACCATCCAAAGCGGACCGGTGAATTTCGTCGATAGTGACAAGCAGGCCGGTCTCGTTGCTTTCCAACACGTCGACGAGGGTCGTCAAGAGTTGCCGGAGTTCTATCGTGGGTTTTGGCTCGGGTGAGAATTCCAGCCCACCTCCGCCGACTCCCAGCACGGAGGGCAATGTGATTCCCTGGATGCGTTTTCGGGCTGGCGCGGATGTGCCGAGCCGCCCTATTTCGCGGGTGACGGAATCCGAGAGTCTTTCCACTAGTCCAGGGGTCGCTGTTTCCGATAGTGAAACCCAACCGCGTTGCAGCACGATATCTCTGATTTCTGCGAGCATGACCGTCTTGCCCACTCCGCGCGCTCCGGTAAAGCGGGACAGCCGTGCCGGGGCGCCTGGGCCATCGTCAAGCGACTCGGCAAATTCGTCAAGCATGTCTGATCGGCCGGCCAATCTCGGCGGGATCGCTCCTGCCGTCGGCTTGAAGGGATTTGGCATCGTTGCACCTTTTTAGTTCCGTTTAGTTCTGTTAGTTTCTTTAGTTCCTTTAGTTCTCCTATCCTAGCCGCGAGTGGTCAATTCAGGTTGTCAGAGCTCAATCTTGCAAGATCCCACGACTGCGCAAAAGCCAGATATTCGCCAACTTGCTAGAATCGTTGGGATACGAAGTGAAGGGTGACTCAATTGCGTACATCGAATCCAGTGTTTACCAAGGCCGCATACTTCAACGGCCAGCAGGCACAGCGTTCCGGGGTTCAGGCCTTCCCCGGGCAACAGCAGTATTCAGGCTTTGCCGGCCAGCAGGCTCCGTATGGCCAGCAGGTTCCGTATGGGCAGCCATACGTCCAACCTCAGTATCAGCAAGACTATTCGCAAGGCACATACCAGCGGCAACCGTATATCCAGCAGGGTTCTTTCCCCAGTCAGCAGCCACAGCAGCGCTCTGGCTACGTGATGACGTTGGACGACGTCATCACCAAGTCTGCGATCACTATGGGTTTGCTGGTTTTGGTGGCTGCCGCATCGTTCTGGTTCTTCAACACCTTCTACAACCCGGCGCTCTACATGGGTGCCCTGGTTGTCAGTACGATCGCCGCTTTTGTGACGGTATTGGTCGTCTCGATGCGCCGCACGGTTTCCCCGGCGGCGGTGCTTGCCTATTCCGTGGTCGAAGGCGTGCTCATTGGCGCCATCTCGATGGTTTTCGACTCGATGTACCCCGGGATCGTAGCGACCGCGGTGGCAGCGACATTCGCTGCCGCTGGTGTCACCCTGTTGGCCTACAAGGGCCTCCACATCAAGGTGACAAGTAGATTTAGGCAAATGGTCTTCGTGGGGACGGGCGCTTTCGCCTTGGTGATGATGGTTAACTTCGTCCTTTCCCTGCTCAACATTAATCTGGGAATCATCTCGCTCACCGGCCCGGTTGGCTGGTTGGCGGCACTCTGCTCATTGATCGGCGTTGCGCTAGCCGTCTTCAATCTCATCATCGATTTCGACTATATCGAACGCGGTGTGGCTGCCGGCGCCCCTGCCAGCGAGTCTTGGCGGGCCGCCTTCGGCCTGACCGTGACGATGGTCTGGCTCTACATCGAGTTGCTGAGGATTCTTTCGTACTTCCAGCGCAACTAACTCGTTGGCAACGGCATTCCACACGTTCTGAAGGCATGCCCGTCTGGCGCTAGAGATCCACGCGGCCGTATGTGCGGGGATGTGCGGCGGCGTGCGGGGACGCAGTGGCCTCAGTATCCAGCGCGAAGGAGTGGCAGGGTTTTGCGTAGCGTGGGCAAGTGTTTGCGCAGCAGTTGGCGAGCGCTGGGGGTCCAGGAAACGGATTTCCAGGCGTCGAACGGGATCCATTTTGCCTGCGCCGTGGTGCCGTCGATTTCTTGAACGCTGGCTCGGCTTGGGTTCGGGGCGTAGCCAGAGTAGATGATGCGCACAGCGTGGAAGTCTTCCACCTGGCCGTTTGGGGCTCTGCCGATCCAATGATCTGATTGCAGATCTAGCAGGCGGGCATTGGCGAGCTCTTGGGTGGTCTCTTCTAAGATTTCGCGGTGCAGGGCGTCTAACGGGGTTTCTCCAGGCTCGATGCCGCCGCCTGGTAAACCCCACAGGCCGCGCACAATGGTTCGCTGCGCGAATTGGGTGCCTAAGATGCCTTCGTCGCTGAGCAGCAGCGCGTAGGCCGCCAGCCGCTGGCGCTGGCTCAGAGGCGTTGTCTCGTCTAGCGCAAGACCGGGCTCAATGAGATTGCGGCGCTTTCTGTGCAGATGAGAGCCGGTGCGGGTAGTGGGGCGCAGTTGCACGGTGATTGTCAAGTCTTCTAGGGAACCATGCGCTGATAGCGGACGCACGATGTCGTAGCCGAATCCCTGTGCCAGGCGTGCCGGGTCTTGGCCATGTAGCAACTCTGCCGAGAACTTGGGAGCCAATCCCGCGGCAGTTACTCCCACAATATGCACGAGGGTAAGGCTACTCCTGCTGGCCGCGAAGCTGCGAAGCAGCTAGCCGGTGACCATTTTTCCGGCTAAGTCGGTGAGGATCTCATTTGAGCCGATGGTAAAACGCATCACCGGCTCTTGCGAGGTGCCGCGGACAACGCGCACCTGCCATTGGGCATCCGCAGGGGTGTCTTTCACGCCTAGGTGGGAGTCAACTACCTGCCAGATCACTTCGGGGTGGATGCGTTTGGGCGAGAACGGTTCGGCGCTGGTGTTCTCACTACGGGTGATGGTGGTCACCGGGACGCGCTGGGTACGCTGCCTTCGCACCACGGTGCCCTCGTCGCTGCCGGGGAAGTCCACATAGGCCATCTGATCGGAAGTGATGCCCACCTCGTAGGCTTCGTTCAGCGTCCCGCAGACTTCCGCGATGCCCTCTTTGATACCTCCAAGAGTGTCGAAATTGAGCAATTTGAGCAGGGAACCGTCCTGATTGAAAAAGACGGTTTTTGATTCGGGATTCGTCGACACCGACATCATCACCCGGCCAGATGAGTAATCGACCACCTGTAGCCGTTGGTTTTGCTCAGAGCCCGAGATGGCGCCGGCCGCGCGGAAAAGGGCTCCGACATTGTCAAGGTTGAAATCTGAGGTGTCAAATGTGGCTTGGTCGACATAAGCCATATCCGTCTGTACTTCCTCGATTTTTCCATCGCGATATGTGTAGGTGCGAGGCTGCATGTCCTTTAACACCGAGAGGGCGACGCTGTGCTTGGTCACTTCGACCATTAACGCTGTCTGCGAATCGGCGTAACCTGCCAGTTCAGCGAGCATAGCCCTTGCCGCTGCCGGCTTGGTGAAATCAATTGCAGTGGCGGACGCCGGGGATGCTGGAGGTGGTTCCGGCACGCAGCCACTGGTAAAAGACAGCGCGAAAGCCGACAAAAGGAAGGCACCAAGGCCGGCCTTCGTCATGCCGGCCTTGACCGCGGCCCAAACTGCCCTCACGGTGAAGACCCTACCAAAGCTCAAATCATGGGGAAGATTCCCCCGTTGCCCCTATCCCGTTTGGCCAGATTCTTAGTATCGTTGAGGTAACTCACCAGCGTTGGTCGGGTTATAAGAGAAATCGTGAGGTACGCATGACAATTCAAACTGGGAGCGACACTCAAGGGGAAACCCAGGGCACCACGGTGACAGTAAGTCAAGTGGTGTCCAAATCGCTTAAAGAGACCTGGAAGCTCATTGTTTCCAAAGAGGGCAACGAAGCCCTTCTAGGCAAAGGCGGCATTATCGGCGACAAAGGTGATGAATGGCATTCTGAGGAAGGCACCTTTGGCGTTATCCGTTCGTATCATCCGCTGGAGCAGATCCGCTTCTATTGGTATGCCGCAGAAGGCGCGCCAAAGACAGTCGTCGAGGTCGTTTTGAGCGCTGACGGCGAAGGCACGCTGATAACAATCAGCCACCAACGAGTTCCGGCTTACTTCGACCAGACGAAGCTGGCCAATCGCTGGCAGGCGGCCATCGACAATATCGTGGCGCTTTAGGCGGCGGAAAACTGCATAAGCCGCGCTTAGGGCAGGATCCAATCGACGGGTTCTGCCCCTTGCGCAATCAAGGCGGCATTCGCGCGGCTAAACGGGCGCGAGCCGAAGAAGCCCGCGTGTGCGCTCAAAGGTGAGGGATGTGCCGAGGCAATCTGCGGGATATCGCCCAACTTCGGAGCGAGCGATTGGGCGTCGCGTCCCCACAGAATTGCCACCAGCGGGTCGCCCCTTTGCGCCAGGGCTTCAATCGCGCGCCCGGTGACCTTTTCCCAGCCTTTTCCCCGGTGCGACGCCGGAGATTTCGGGCGAACGGTCAACACCGTGTTCAACAGCAGCACCCCGCGTTC
>JAITSW010000192.1 GCA_031287505.1 Propionibacteriaceae bacterium | reverse complement strand
CTGAACCCCACACCCAGAACAACGGACAGCCAGCCACTCACCCGGAACAAGCAGCCAGAACACCCCCCAGACCAACACCGGTCTGGCTAGCCGACTGGTACAACTACCCGGAACCTTTGATTCGCATCGAAGCCCTATGGAGAGCCTGGGAACACCTTAGGCTCGCCATAGCACTAGGGCTATCGGTTTGGTACAGAGATCACGCAGACCCGCATCTGTCTGTGCTCATGGATCCTAACGGACCATTCCAGGTCGGAGATCTCCTGCTCGACATCAACCTGACACGCAAAGGCCGACCCTTGCCATGGCTGCCCCCAGAAAACCCTTGGGCAGACGTCCGCACCAACCCGAATGCCAGCACTCTCACTCCCAGATAACACATCGCCGGCGCGTTGCGAGCACTAAATGCCTATTTTCTGACGCTCTGCGATTACTGAGGGTAGCGTCGATCTCGCATTTACCCATGCGCCACCTTCGGGGCTTATCCATCCGCATAGCTCGCCAATTTCAGCGCAATCCCTAGCAAGGTTCCTGCGGTGGATAGGTTCATGATGGGCAGCGCGGTTACGAACAATTCCAATTGTTGAGAGCTATTTCTCTACCTGAAGACGACGTGCCGTGATGTTGATGTCACCGTAGGGAAAGGCCGGTGCCAGTGCTGGAATCCACAATGAGGTGAGGTACCTACTCGCCGTCAGGTATCGCCAGAAGCCGAAGGAAAGTTCGGCAACGACTTTGCCATGGACTTCGGGTGTGCGGCCATGTCGGGTTGCCCTAGCTCTGGCTTCACTGATGTCATGCGCGCCTTGCAAATCCACAGGCACCAAGTCAATCCATGATCGATTATCTGAGCGTTTTGCTGCCCAAACAGCCAACTGCCGGTCGAGAGCATTTCTTACAAGCACTTCGGCAAGTGCGGCGGTTTGGATAACGGCTCCTGCTGCTCTAGTGTTCCACTTGTACAGGCTCAGAGCTTTGCCGAGGTCGCCAGAAGACGCCGACAAATATGACTGTAATCTTTCGATGGTGAGTAAGTCTCTAATTGTGGCTTCCCTCCACAAAGTTGGAGACCCTTGCATTGACATACCTCTATTCTGCCGTAAACTTGTATGTGAAGACCCCGGAACGATCACTGGCCAAGGCCACATCGCCGGGGTTACGTCTTTCTAAAACTCAAGGCCGCCACCATTTAACTATGGCGGTGGCCTTGAGCTCTATGAGAGCGATTCTGAGCGACTTTTCACATCATCGATACACATCTTTTAGTCCGAGTTGGCTCCAGAATCAGTTTGGGAGACTGTGATCAGCGGCTCATGCCGGGGTCAAATCTGGTTTCGGTAGTTCAGGCGTGATCCTTTCGAGCTGGGCAACGCTATGTTGCTGGGCGAGTTGGGCTGTTCGGTTGTGGATCTGTACCAGCTGCGCCGTGAGCTGTGATCGTCTTGTTTCCACCTGCCGATATTGTTTGCTGGCTTGGTGGAGTTGGAAGACCGCATCCGCTAGCCGCAATAGCTCACGGCTGACCACAGCCGCGCCGAGCAGCCCTCCTCCATCCATGATGCCGGTAGCTAGCAGCAAAGCAGCTGTGGAATATGCCTGCCGCCTGTTTGCCAGGTGTTTGGGTTTTTGGCACTTCTTCGAGTGCCTGATTAGCGCCGACTTGAAAACTCGAATAGCTTGGCGCACGCCTGAAGTGTCTACCCGCCAGAAGGCGGGCAAACCCAAATACTTGGACTGATATCGTTTTAGTTCGAAATGGTGAAGCATCACTCCCCTCCCAAAAAAAAGCGTTCGACCCGTCTTTTACGAGTTGCCTCTTGGGCGCTATCAGGTTTGGCATTGTTCATGCTGGCTGGCGCTGGGTGGATTCGCTATCGCTTTGGCGAGGTCAGCCTGGAGCAGATCGTCATGAATCTCCCCGGTGCCGAAGGTGGCGAGGGCGCCGGCAATGAAGGTCTTGTCGTCGAAGCGGCCTTCGTTTGCATCGGATTGCCTTTGGTCTGCCTGCTGTTCACCGCAATCGTCCTGCTGGTTAGGCGTAAATTAATTAGGCGTAAACCGCTGGAGCCTTCCGAACCGGCAGCCCGTCCGGTGCGCCGCCGCTGGAAGGTGGCCGTCCCAGCTGCGGCTTTCGTCTTAGCTTTAGCGATCTTGTCGCTAGTCGCAGGAGTTCCGCAACATGTGGCGAGGCTGATTGACAACCGGACTTTCGCAGAATACTACGTCCGTCCGCAGGCGGCAGCCCCCCAGAGTCCGAAAAATTTGATCACCATTTACCTGGAATCTATGGAGAACACCTTCGGCGACAAGGATATTTTCGGACAAAACCTGCTCGCCGAATTGGACGAGGCCACGGCGGGCTGGAACCAATACGGCAATGTCGGTGAAGGTTTGCGCCAGTACCAAGGCGGCGGATGGACCATGGCAGGCATCGTTGGCACCCAGTGCGGGATTCCGTTGAAAAGCAGGCTGCTGTTAGCCGGGGTAAATCCAAATGACTTAGGCGAACAGGTTGACAGCTACCTTCCGGGAGCCGAATGCCTAGGAGACATCCTCGCCGAGAATGGTTACACGAATGCCTTCATCGGCGGTGCTCAAACACGTTTTGCCGGTAAGGACACCTTCCTGAAAGGACATGGTTACCAATCGGTGAAAGGCTTGGGCTACTGGGAGGCGAATGGCGCCGATGCCGCCGACATCTCGATTTGGGGGCTCTCAGATGTTCAACTCTTCGAATACGCCCGTAAAAGCGCCACAGAACTACGCGATGCCGGAACCCCCTTCAATTTGACGATTCTCACTTTGGACACCCACGAACCGGCTGGTGTTTATCCGAGCTGCGTTACCGGTGATCAGATCCCGATGGCAACTGCGATTAAATGTTCGATGCGCGCTGTTTCAGGATTCCTTGAATATCTGCGTGGGCAGGGATTTTACGAAGACACCGTGATCGTCGTAATGGGCGACCATCTCAAAGCGACGAGTGAGGGTGGAGATTTCAAAAATGAACTCGACAGCATCCCAGACCGCGCCATTGTGTACCGAGTGTGGAGCCCAGACCCCGTCGCCTTCTCACGTTCTAACGCCGACCAACTCAGTGTGTTCCCAACCACCCTTGACCTGCTTGGTTTCGGCCTGGAGGACGGCCGCGCTGGGCTGGGGATCTCTTTCGTCGGCGACTATGACCTGGCTAACACCGCGCTGAGACTTCCCGAGCAGGAGTATCGCGAATTGTTGGATTCCCCTTCGTCCGAGCTTTACCGCGAGTTTTGGAAAGCCGAGGTTTGACGGCCTGGCGGCGATGCCGTCGGGGGACACCGCGCACCCCTGGCTATCCTGAGCGGGCACGTTATCGCCCCACGGGACGTTGGCCGCCCACAAGCGCTAGCCCCGGTAGTTGATCGTCTAGGCGGCGAAGATGCGGCTGCTCGGCAAACTCGATACTGTCTAACAGCTATTTCACAGGTTAGACAGGTAAAGATCCTAATTTCACAAGGCAAGCTGAGCTGGCGGTTTCAATCGCGGAACCCCAAATCGGTCGCGTCTTGTATATTTGTTACTTGGCAATAAGAGATAGGATAAAACAGTTATGAATGAAAACAAGAGATTAAAGTTTCGGGGCATCGCTGTCCTTGCCGTTGCCGCTGTAGTCGCCCTCGGCGGCCTTGCCGGCTGCTCTACCAGTAATCCCCAGGTGGCGGAGAAGGTCAAAGGCATTCCGGCCGGCATGCCGGTCGTTTCCGGCGAAGTTACTCCTATCGCTGCCGAGCCTGAAAAGAGCGAGTGGGCATTTACCGTCGCCGTTAAGGATAAGGCCGCTGCTGAAGCGGCTGTGCAAGCCTTTGTGAGCGCAGGCTACACCGAAGACGGCCGGAGCGAATTCGAAGAACGCACCAACGTGGCCCTCCATAAAGACACGGTCAACGTTTCCCTGGCGCTAGAGCCCGACGGTAACGGCGCCTTCCGCGTCATCTACCACATCCTCGACACTGCCGGTTCTGCCGTAGCTCCCCCCAGTGACGCTCCCGCCTCGTCTGATCAGTCCCCGGCAAAGGATGATGAGAAGAAAGACGACGAGAAGAAGGACGATAAGGAAAAGTCGGAAACCCAGCCCAGCCCGTCTAAGTCCAAGTAGCAAGGGTAGCCCTCCGGGCAGTGCCAGCCTTATTGGTGTGCCGAACCCATCCGTCCTGGCAGGGTTGATCGCCAAAGCCTAGAAGAAATAAGCCTGAGAGAATTGGAAGACAAGTTATGATCCGTCAAAGCCGTATCGGCCAAGCTGTCATAGCTGTGTTGGCGGCTGTGACGCTGCTCACCGGCTGCGCTTTCTTTGGCGGCAACCGGGTTGCGGGCCTGGAGGGTTTCCCGATCCCCGACGGTGAGCTGAGCAATGTCATCCATGTCGAAGGCGAGCGCAACTGGTCTTTCGTGGTGGCAGTGCCCGACGCGGCTGCCCAAGAGAGGGTATTGGCTGATCTGGCCGGTGCCGGCTTCACCGAGCTGGGCCGCTCCACCTCCAGTGACGGCCGGCTGAGCGCCGCTTTCTCCAAGGATAACCGCAACGTCTCCCTAGCCCTGGAAAAACATGGCGAAGCCTTCCGGGTGATCTATCACGTGGTGGATCTCCCAGACGGCGGCGGTGACGCTCCGGTAAGCGATACCTCGTCAGCCAAGTTTCTAGCCATCGGAGCCTTAGCTGTGGGTTTCATCTCTATTGTGGTCTGCGTAGTCGTCTTCGTGATCCGCCGGAAAAACGCCGCGGCATCAGCGGAAACTCAGTGAGCCAATTATGGGTGGGCCGGTGAGTTCGCCGCTTTCGATCGTGGTTTTGGCTTCGGGTACGGGCACCTTGGCGGCTGCGATAATCGCCGCCGAACGTTCGGGGGAGCTCGACGGCCACGTCGTTGCCCTTGGTTCAGATAGGGACGCCCAAGCCCTCGCAATCGCGCGAGAAGCCGGTGTTCCCACGTTCACGGTAAGCCCCGCCGACTTCCCGCATCGCGATGCCTGGGACAAAGCTCTGACGAAGACCGTAGGCCTGTTTAGGCCAGGTCTAGTGGTCTTGGCGGGCTTTATGCGCATTCTCGGCCCGGCATTTCTCGCCGTTTTTGAGGGGCGGACGATCAACTCCCACCCGGCGCTGCTCCCGCTTTTCCCAGGTGCCCATGCCGTTCGCGATGCCCTAGCCGCCGGCGCCACTCAGACTGGCTGTACCGTTCACTGGGTGAATGCCGGTGTCGATACCGGCCCGGTGATCGGGCAACGGCCCGCCCAAATCCTGCCCGGCGACGACGAGGAGTCCCTCCACGAACGCATCAAGGTTCAAGAACGCTCCCTCCTGGTCGCCGTGATCAATGACTTGGCGTCCCAATCGCGCTGACACGTCATCCCGTCCCCAATCTTGAGAGGATCAACTCCTTGGTGTTCATATAAATAAGTGATATATCCACGTTATATGAAAGCTAGGTTCCTGCCCTTACCCCGCTCTTGCGTTCGAACGCCCAGGGCGAGACCATGACCAAGCGCTGGCAACAGGGAAGGGTGTGTCTCCTTAGGCGTCTGGGTTTTTCTCACTTGTACGATTCGCCCTTGCCGAAACTGCTCCGACTGCCAACACAAGAAGCACGAAAAGCAGGCCAGGCCGCACCCCTATCCAGTCTCCGGCTAGCCCGATAATCGCAGGGGCGCACAGTCCCGCTACCGAGGCGAAGGCGGAGACGACTGAAACTCTTCCCGGAGACAGCAATGGATTGTCAGCGGCGGCGGCTACCCCTATCGGGAAGGACATGGCTGATCCGACACCCCAAATGGTAACTCCGAGAGCAGCCAGTGGTAGGGATGGCGCTAAGCAGAAGACCCCAACTCCCAGAGCAGAAGCAGCGGCTGATAGATAAAGGATATTCACCCGGCCCATTCGGTCTACGATTTGGGTGCCGAACCACCGGGAAAGTGACAGGGCCGTTTGAAAGACAGCGTAGATAAGCCCTCCGTATGCCTCCGTTGCACAGAATCCTTCAACAACGGCGACGGACAGCCAATTGTTTGCCGAACCGCCTGAGAAGGAAAACGCGAACACTGAGATTCCAATCAGCAAGGTGCGGGATTCCAGCCAAGCGGATTTTCGCGGTTGGCTTTGAATATGACTTTGCAAAGACAGGTATGCGGAGTCAGAGTCTTGAACGATGCCGGGGATGCACCAAAGCCTCTGTGCCGCACACAAGACGCCGATGATGGCGAAGTGAGTCGAAAACGGAATTCCCAGTGCCGCGAACGCCGACCCTATCAGCGCCCCCAGCAGGGAACCTAGGGCATAAACCGCGTGGAACTGTGGCATGACCGTTCGACGCATGCGCCGTTCCACACCTGCCGCTTCGATATTTGCCGGGACATTGGTGAGCGCGTGGCTAGAACCGTTCAAGATGATGCCAAAACCAACGATGATCGCCGATCCGGTGCATACTCCTATCGCAAATGTGATTGCCGCGGCAAGTAGTAGGAACGTAGAGGCATATAGCATTCTGCCGCCCCCGAATCTCCCGACCAGCGGGCCAGCGGCAATAACCATGAGAAGCGATCCGAGCGCCCCAAGAAACAGAAGCATGCCCATGGCTGAATTGCCCAGCCCGATAGCCATCTGCACTGAAGGAATCCTGGAATACCAAGACGACAGGATGAGTCCCATCGCGAGATACGTGAGCAATAGCTTTTTTCGCACCAGCTGAACCGACAGGTCGCCGCCGTCTGGCTGGTTGCCCATATCGTTTGCCATGGTGCTTCCCCTAACAATTGGAAGGCTTGCGGTACTGCGACTATAAAGCAACTTTGTTGAATTATTCCACTAGAAATGCTCAAATTGTTCAATCGGATAGCTTGTCACACTTGGCATGGGCGCCAAACTGGATCTCTGGATCATCTCTCCCGGCACACCGATGCCAACACTGGGCTCGCCCCTCGCTTCCCATCGATCCAGCGCGACTACGCCTAAAATGACCGGTGCCGCTAGCCCTAGCGGCACGTGGGTAGGGCAAAAAAGACGCGGTTCCCATAGATATGCGGACACCCAATATTGGTCTCGGCGTAGCCCTTGACAATAAATCAACTCGATTGATAATCTCATCAGTGGATCGGGCTCTAGGCAGATTTAACGGGATTGCGGCAACGAAGTCGCAGCTCCCCACATGCCGGAATCCAGTTCTGAACTTAGTCTCGTATTTGAGGAAAGGACGACACTCATGGAGTTTGTAAGGCCGAACAGGATGAAGGCCAAATTAGAGGCTGGCAAAGTTGCCAACGGCATTGAGCTATGGCTCAGAGACCCGAGGATCATTGAGCTACTGGCTCAGGCAGGCTACGACTTTTTCCAGATCGAGAATGAGCACGTGGCGAACGATTGGTCAGCGATCGAAGAATACGCCCGCCTCGGTGATGCGCTGGGGATGACCACCGTTTTCCGCACGGAACAGTGCTTCCATGGCGAAATCCCCTTCAACCAAATCATCAAAGCACTGAAGTGCGGGATCCAGGTCATCAAGGTGCCGCATGTTGACAATGCCGACGTAGCCCGGAAAATTGTTGATGCCGTCAAATATCCCCCGATCGGCAGCAGGGGAGTGGCCACTTGCGATCGCAGTGCGGCATTCCTGCCGGCAAGCAACGTGCCTGGAGGTATCCCGGTTGTGGAATTCGTCAAAGAGGCAAATTCGCAAACCCAGATTTGGTGTCGAATCGAAAGCGACGAGGGTGTCGAATCAATCGACGAAATCTGCGCTGTTGAAGGCGTTGACGTTGTCGCCTTTGGGCATCAAGACTATTCGCTGAACGCCGGACTCCCCTCCGACAAAGATCCTCAGGTTGCCCAGGCACGTGCAAGAGTTAGAGAAGCGGCACTGCGGGCGGGCAAGCACATGTACTACCAAGCACACGACCCCGAATCGGTACGCAGGGAATACGACAATGGAGTGCGGATCTTCCTCATGTCTTTGGACATGTTGCATCTAAACAACATGCTTCTTGAAGTAATTCACTGGACCGATGGGCTGCAAGACTGAACCCGTAGTTAGCGCACGTGTTGGGTAAAGCGGAAAAGTGCCGGCGACGGGTTCGACACGCAGCACTTTGCCCTCCACGCGTCCTGACTCTTAAATGACATGGAAGAAAAATGACCGACTCTCCCACGCGCGTTGGAATTCTCGGCTTCGGAGTTTCCGGATCGGTATTTCACGCACCCACTGTTTCTGCGACTCCCGGATTCGAATTGGTTGCGGTAGCCACCGATTTCCCCGGGCATCAAGTAAAACTGCGGACGCAGTACCCACAGACAAAGCTCTATAGCGATTCGGAAGAATTCTTTGCCGATGTTGATGACTTCGATCTAGTCGTTGTCAGTGTGACCAACAACCTTCACTTTGACTACGGAATGCGGTTGGTTGAAGCTGGGATTCCAGCCATTGTGGAAAAACCGCTCTCGAGCACCTCCGAAAAGGCTCGCAAACTGGTGGCCGAGGCCCAAGAAAAAAACGCATTCTTAACGGTCTTTCAAAACCGGCGTTG